>CAYUKP010000017.1:0-14958 GCA_964445335.1 uncultured Verrucomicrobiales bacterium | reverse complement strand
ACGATGAAGGATAAGAATCCTAAAGCCATCACACCAAACACCATAGAACGATATCCCCAAAGAGGCTTTCTCGTGTTTACAGGAATGATTTCTGCTACACATGCAACCGCAGGTAGAAGAAGAACATATACCTCAGGGTGTCCAAGGAACCAGAAGAGGTGTTGGTAAAGAAGCGGTGATCCTCCACCAGCAGCATCAACTGCACCACTTGCAGCGGTATAAAGTCCTGTAGGCATGAAGAAACTCGATCCAGTCACGCGATCCATTAGCTGCATAATTGCTGCAACCTCAAGTGGAGGGAATGCGAGAAGAAGCAAAAAGGCTACAACCAACATTGCCCAACAGAAAAATGGCATTCTCATCCAAGTAAGCCCCGGCGCACGGAGGTTAACCATTGTAACAATGACATTCACAGATCCCAATAAAGAAGAGGAAATAAGAAAGACCATTCCTAATAACCATTGCGTTTGCCCTGTAAACCATTGGTTTACCCACTTAGAGTCAGCAAACTGAGCCAAAGGAGGATAGTTTGTCCAACCAGACTTGGCTGCACCAGACTCTAGGAAAAATGAAGCGATCATCATTGCTCCACCTACAAAGTAGAGCCAATAAGACATCATGTTTAGCTTCGGAAACGCCATATCAGGTGCTCCGATTTGTAAAGGCATAACGTAGTTACCAAATGCTCCAAATCCTAATGGAACAACTCCTAGGAAAACCATGATCGTTCCATGCATAGCACCGAACATGTTATATGTTTCACCTGTGACTTTTCCATCCTGTAGCCATCTGCCACGCCACTCTTCATTGAAGACCCATGACATCCACTCCGGTAAAGGTTGGTGAGGGTAGGCAATAGACCATCTCATGACCATCATGAGATAGAACCCTAATGCAATAAACAGGAGAGATGTAATTCCATACTGAATTCCAATGGTCTTATGATCAGTGGAGAATATATATTTTTGGACAAAATTAGGATCATGATGATCATCATGTCCATGGTCAGCATGCTGTTGTGTTTTACTAGCGCTCATAATCTAAATACTGGTTAATCGTTAAGGTTTATTCAATTGGCTGTAAAGTTTCAGGATCAACCATCATCTGAGGATCCACTTCTGAACCTTCGAGATTAACCATATACTTGCTTTCTAATTCTTCAACTTTAATTGAAGGCGGAACTGACGCTCCATTAGCTCTCTCCTTATATTGTTTCAATGCTGCAGAAGCCATTTCGTTAGTCACGACTGCCCCTGTTTCATTTCCAAAGGAGTTTCTAATATACGTCATTACTGCCGCAAGATCTCCCTCGGTCATTCCCGCTGCTTGAGCAGGCATTGCTGCATTCCACGTACGGCCCGCAACCTTGATCGGTCCAATCACACCGTTAAGAATAATCTGAGCAAGAGCCGCTGTATCGCCAGTAACCCATTCAGACCCACCCAACGGAGGATAATTTGCGCCATCTCCAAGTCCATTAGGTTGGTGACAACCTTGACACTTCGCTTGGTAAATCTTGGCACCATTTTTAACGTATACATCAATGATAGGCTTAGGTAACACTACTTCTTCACCACCTCCTGGAGGCAGACTCTGAACATAATTGTCTACAACAAACTTGTCGTAAGACTTCAGATTAAAAGAACCACCTTTCCCGATAACCGCTCCTCCAATGATAAGAGCGATACCACAAGCTAAGATAACCCAAAGAGAAACTGGTTCCATTCCATTTTCCCTCAACTGATTTTCTCTAGAACTTGCGCTACTAGATTCCACTAAATCTCCATGAGAATCCAAAACATTGGAATCTTCATTGAGGTCAGGTTTATTATTTTTATTATTCTCTGACATGAGCTTATACTAATCTATTCTGCGGGTTATTTACTTCTGCGATAATCAATTGCACTTGGGACTGCATCATCCTTCTTAAGTGACTGGAGGTAACTAGCTAAAGCCTTCGCCTTACTTGTTGGCTCTAACTTATAGTCTTTTCCTTCGACTTCATAAGCGTTTGCCTGTGCAGCCTTTGAAACCTTACTGAATAAGTGAGGCTGTGAAGGACAAGTAGACCAATGGTTTCCTATTTCCTTACGAGGGTTGATCAATCTGTTGTAAACATACGCTTCAACCGAAAGTCCCATCTTTTCAGCTCTTTTTTCTAATCTATATCCAACATTAGAGAGATCTGGTCCAACTCTTGTTAAACCAATATGAGCAATTGACTCACCTTGGTAATCAAATACATTAGACTCTCTTCTCGTATCTTTGTCGTCAGCATTTTTCTTCTGACCAGCCCAATCGTCTCTCCAAATTTCAGAACCAGCATATGTTGGTCTGATAACTTGGGTATGACAAACGTAGCAGCCATTAGCACCATAAACTTCTGATCCATTTGCGATCCTTCCTGAACGTGAAGGAGCATAGGTTCCGACCTTATCATCCTTTGCCTCATCAAATGAAATCACTTCTGGTGACTTCATTTTAGCAAATGGGACAACTATTAAAAGTAGCCAAGGTAAACCAAAGGAGGCTACTAGTCCTAGTATAAATTTCTGAAATGTCATAAATATGTGTTTTGCAGTTTATTGATTTTGAATTCTACCTTCTGCACCATGCGGAGCAGAACCATGCTTTTCGATAATGAGTGTTGGATGATCTGTATGTCTTCCGAACCCAGCCCACATTAACAACAAATGCAAACAGAAGAACAGATTTGAGAGGAGTAAGAACACCCATGCAAACGTATTGAAGATATTCCATGCATATGTAGAGGTCGCCGCATTCATCCACGGCTCATCCCACGCTTGCTGAGCATTTCCTTGCAGGTATCCCCCAAGAATAGAGCCCAATACAATTGCAATAACTCCATAAGCTGACAAATTGAAATGCTGTCTAATCAAAATCGGAGACAACCACTCTGTCGTTGTGATACGAGGGACAATGAAGTAAATTGCTCCAAACATTGACATTGTAAACACTCCGTAGAGAGCTAACATTTCATAACCGTATCCAGAAATACTAAACTGAACACCTTGCAAAATGCTTGGCAAGTTAAGGAAAACTCCCAAAGCACCTGTAGCCACAAGAGCAATCATACTAGCGGTTGTAAATCTCAATGAAGGACTCTTCTTCGCTAAATCTGAGTGAGACTTAACCGTCATCAGAATGTTAAGTGCAACCGTAATTGCAGGGATGAAGAATAAAACAGAAGCTCCAGCTCCGATATAAGTTAGGATTGCAGGAATCGGTGCTCCCGTAAGCTTTTGCATCCCAGCCCATGGACAAATGACTATTAAAGCCCAAAACCCTAGTAATGCCAAATTGTAACTGTATACCGGGCGCCCTGTAACTTTAGGCGCGATGTAGTAAGCCGCCGCGATAGCAATAGGAATGAAGAATAAGAAGGTGAGAGCCGACTTAAACCATGCCGCTACAGCAGCTGCAAATACAGGCTGACCTTCAAATCCAAAGATACATACATTTGCTGTAATATAAATCCATGGGAACAAGAAGAGAGCTGCAAGCAAGTACCATTGTGATACATATACATGCCCCCCTTCTCTCACTCTAAACTGAACAAAGCTAGAGAGTAAGATAAGTACATAGCATATCAAGAAGATGACCCATGTAACAGAAGGAAACTCCATCCATGTTACACCTGTTCCATTTCCTAATAGGATTCCTAAAAGACCGATGGCAACACCAGCATTCCAGAGGTGACCTGCAAGTAAAATAATACCAGCATATGTGATAGGCTTTCTTGAAAGTCTGGCCATCAACCAAATCACAACTCCAAAGGCTGCTTGGAAACACCATCCATAAATTAAGACATTAAGATGAGCTATATAGGCTCTCCCTGTATTGAGAGCCCCAAAACACTCCAAAAATGAAGGGTTATGAGACTTTACTGACGAGAGTATTCCTAGGAATACAGCTACGGACAACCAAGCCGCACCACTTGTGAAAAAAAACATCACAGGGTTGCTGACTGATTTATCAATCGAAGTTCTAAGTCTTGAACTTAATGTGTTTGTATTAGCGTTAGACATTACAAAATGGCTGCGTTATTAGTTTGCGTTGTTATTAAGGTCAGTTTCAGAACCTGGGACGACTATGCTGGTAGGCATCGGACTTAAATCTAATAATTGCTTAGCAGTGTAATCAAATGCATATTCTGGAGCAACTTGTGCATTATCTCCAGACTGCTTGAATACAAGTTGACTCTGCTGTGCAGCATCAACTTCTGCTTTAATTTCAAGACGTTTAGCGTATTGAGCTTTTAAGATTGGGTCTTCCTTTTCTTTATTAAGAATTGGCGACAATATGAGTAGCGCGATTCCAAAGGAAAAAAGAATGAATAAGCCAATCCAATAGGCTCCAAAGCGTTTAAGTGGGGTATCTCTAAGTGGGTCCATTAGTTGTGAACGTTTGCAGATTCAAGAATACGAGGATCTCTGTGTGGATACAGAGCGACAGATGTTAAATTGCGTAGGTAGAAGAACATAAATCCAGATCCTATTGTAAGGAATCCTAATATGTCTAAATACCATACCCCACCTAACCAAAGGTTAATGTTATCCATGTGATTGATAAGGCTGAGTGAAGGCCCTCTCTCTGGGATAATCATGTGATACACGTCAAGTGCGTGAATGGAGAGTAAGTAGATGGTAGTGACCATCATATACTTCGCATTTTTCTTAAGGTCTTGTCTAATTAACATTAAGAAAGGAAATGCGAAGTGACCAAATACAAGAATAATACTCACGGTATTCCACCCTTCTGTATTACGTAAGAGGTAATATGATGTTTCCTCAGTAACGTTTGCATACCAGTATAAGAAGAATTGTGAGAACGTTACATATGCCCAGAATACTACAAAAGCAAAGTTAAGCTTACCCATAATGTGGTCATGCTCGACTGTTACTACATTTTTGAGATACCCTGCCTTTCTAAGAATGAGAGTAGTCAAAATGATCGTAGCCATGGATGACATTGCACAACCAGCAAAGAAGTAGACCCCCCACATGGTTGAGAACCATTTGTAATCAAGCACCATAATGAAATCGATAGCCCAGAAAGTCAAACATACACCAAAAATTGGCAATCCCCATGAAGCATGTGCCCTCGCCTTAAATAGATTAAGAACACCTGGTTTTGGATCCGTATCTTGCTTCACAGAAAGGTTTCTCATGTGAAGAATTACTCCACCAAGAGCGGCAAAGTAGAATACAAGTCTTACATTCCATGAAGTCAGGTTGAGATACCAAAGCTTACCAGCAAGGATAGCTTCGTGCATATCAAATAATGCAAGTTTAAACTCATCATTCCCCCAGAACCCAAAAGCAGCTCCTGCAGTCATGCTCACATCAGCTCCTGATGCAGCTTCCTTGTGAACCGCCATCCACTCCCAGAGATACTTTTGCACTCCTGGAAAGAAGAAAGGGATAACTAATAAAAACATGTAGGGATAGACTGCTCCCAAGTTTTCAAAAACTCTTCTCACAGATGTTCCCCAACCTGAATTGGATACATTGTGAAGTAATGTCCAAAAACATCCTCCAATGCTTAAAGTCAAAAAGAACGTGAATCCATATAAGTAAGAATAACTATATGAACCAGCAATCTTATCTGATCCAAATAACCAGATACAGATACCTGCAATGACCCCGACAATTGTAGCGATGCCAAAAACTGTTTTCAAAATTCCAACTTTTGGGTGAGTCAGTTTCTCACCATCTACTGGAATATCTGCCGATGTTACGTAATGTCCCATGATATAGTGTAGTTAAATTATTATTTTTTAAGGTTTACTTCATTAAGTGGGATATTTTTAGCATTTTGCAATGCTCTCACATATGCAACTATTGCCCATCTGTCTCTTACAGGAATGTTGTAGCCATAGCCACTCATGTTTCCTTTACCATTTGTCACTACATCATAAAGACGCCCATCTGGATAAGCCTCTCTGCTGTAGGTAGGAGCGTGAAAGTTCGCAATACCAGCAATACCGTATTTGCTCGTAATACCAGCTCCATCTCCTGCTTCCCCGTGACATACTGCACAGTAAATATTGTATCGCTCTTTTCCTCGGTTAAGAAATGCTTCTGCATTATCAGCTGTCAGATCTAACTCCTTAGGCATTCCATTACCAAAGTAGTCAGCAAACTTTCCTTCATAATAATAACCAGATCTGCCCTCTCCAAATTCAATTGGATAGATCGAATCATCTGAAGAATGAACGATAGACCCTGGAACAACAGGTCTAGAACCGGAACCATCAGCAAAGAACTTACTTGGCTTCTGGCTCTTAAGCTTGTCATTGACTTCTAAATCAGGGAACAATCTGAATGGCGTGCTACGGAACTTACGTCCACGAAAGCCGAAGACCCCCATTAAGAAGACGGATAACACCGTAAATGTAATAAGAAAATATCTAATCATATTCGTTAATTGTGAGTTTTTATGCTTCGTCTTCTACTAATTCTAAATTGTAGCCACCTATACTTTCTAGGAAAGCCTTTGTATCCTCTGGCGAAAACTTAGGGTCTCTCGCTTCTATCGCAATAAACAGAGCGTCATCAGTTGCTCTCTTGAACTGTTCTGACGCAAAGATTGGGTGGTTATGCCTTGGAAGTCCCATAAGCGCTAACAATCCAAACAGAGTTGTAAAACCTGATAACAGAATTGTTAGCTCAAACATAATAGGGAAGAACGCTGGAACTGTAAACAAGTTCACAGGCTTCGCCTGAACGACCGTTGGATAAATCTCTACCTGCGTAATGTAAGATAAGAAAAAACCAGTTGCCAACCCTGTCAATCCTCCAAAGAAAACCAAATAAGGCAAGATCGACTTTTTCAGTCCCATTGCTTTATCTAGACCGTGGATAGGAAAGGAAGAATACGCATCCCACTTTTGGAATCCAGCGTCTCGGCATGCTTCGCAAGCCTTCCAGAGTTTCGACGGAGTCTCAATCTCTGCAAGGTAGCCATATACTTTTTTTACTGATGTGCTCACTTTATTTATTCGTTTGTGTGCTTAGGCTTTAATTGCGCCGTTTTTAATTTCTTTCTGGTAGGTAGGGATTTCCACTACTCCAGGGTCAACAGATTCTTCTTTGTCTTCAAAGTGCGGGTCACTTTGAGGGAGAGTCCACTTAACCTCTGCAATGTTAATGCATGGTAGGAATCTCAAGAACAGACTAAAGAGGGTTAGGAACATTCCAATTGTTCCAACAAATGTCATTACATCTACAGGGCTTGGATCATATGTTTTCCAATCACCAGGGAGCCACATTCTCGGTAGAGTCGTCACAATAATCACAAAACGTTCAAACCACATACCTACGTTAACCGCCATACAAACCCCCATAACAACCCAAAGGTTCTCACGACACTTTCTCCACCAGAATAACTGAGGAGAAATCACGTTACATGACATCATCGTCCAGTATCCAACAGCCTCAGGGCCAAAGAGTCTGTATTTGAAGGCCATTGCTTCATATTTAGCACCTGAGAAAAATGCTACGAAAAGCTCCATCAGATAAGCATAACCAACGATTGTTCCCGTCAATAAGATAATCTTTGTCATATTATCAACGTGCTTCATCGTAATCATATCTTGCAGACCATAGAGTGCTCTTGCTGGGATCATGATAGTTAATACCATTGCAAATCCACCAAATACCGCACCTGCTACGAAGTAAGGAGGGAAAATCGTTGTATGCCAACCAGGAACTACAGACGTAGCAAAGTCAAAGGATACGACCGAGTGTACGGATAATACAAGAGGCGTAGAAAGAGCTGCTAAAAGGAGATACGCAACCTCATAGTGTTGCCAGTGACGGTTAGACCCTCTCCAACCAATAGCAAAAATACCATAAAGCAATTTGCTAATCTTGCTCTTCGCTCTATCACGAAGGGTTGCTAAATCTGGCACCATTCCTAAATACCAGAAGATAACTGATACAGTGAAATAAGTAGATACCGCAAATACATCCCATAAGAGAGGCGACTTAAAGTTTTGCCAGATCGCATTAGCATTTGGAATAGGTGCTAGGAACCATACCATCCAAACTCGACCAACGTGGAAGGCAGGATAAATACCCGCACACATCACCGCAAAGATCGTCATTGCTTCGGCGGCTCGGTTAATAGAGGTTCGCCAATTTTGCCTTGTAAGGAATAGAATAGCTGAAATCAGCGTCCCAGCGTGACCGATCCCGATCCAAAATACGAAGTTTACAATCGGCCAGCCCCACATTACGCGGTTTGTATTACCCCATACCCCTACTCCTGTAGAAACAAGGTAAACAAGACCAAAACCAACTCCTACAGCTGCAATAAGAGCTGAAGGTAAAAATAGGATCCACCATAGCAATGGCTGAGGTTTCTCAACAATGCCACAGATACGCTCTGTGATCCAATTGTAAGAGCGATCATTCAAGATCAACTCTTCACGTAGTAACACCGGAATCTTTGGACCTTTACGCTCTTTAGGTTGAGCCTCTTGTGCGGATTTACTTGAATTAGCCATAGGTCAGTAATTAGTGAATGTTAATGGTTGCGAGTCCGATATACTTAGCATCTGGCATCTCTGGATTAGGATTCTTAACTCTCGCTAGATACGTTGTTCTAGAGAAGGTTCCGATATATTTAAGTAGCTCGTAGTTTCTCAAACTACTCTTCGCTTTAACGACGGTGTCTTTCTCATTTAGTAAGTTACCAAAGACAATACAATCGGAAGGACAAGCCTCTTGACATGCTGTCTTAACTGAGTTTGTAGGCACCATCAAATCTTTGTCGGAAAGGACTACATCTAATGATGATCCTTTTTGTTCCGCTTTAAGCTTTGTAATTTGCTTTTGCTTAATCTTACCAAGCTCAATGGATTGAACACAATACGTACACTTCTCCATAACCCCTCTCATACGAACTGTTACATTAGGGTTACGCTGGAGGTGTTCAGATGTTCCAACCTTCTTCTCGCCGAATGGCCCTTTATAAAGGTTTTTATCAACCAACGGATTACGCTTATTGTAATCAAAGAAATTAAATCGTCTCGCCTTAAATGGACAGTTGTTCGCACAGTAACGCGTTCCGATACATCTGTTATACGCCATAGCGTTTAATCCTTCCTCGGTATGAACCGTTGCATTCACCGGACATACTGTCTCACAAGGTGCTGACTCACATTGAGTACAAGCAACTGGTTGAGGGATCATAGTTGGGTTATCTTTCACCCAATCAGGAGTTTTATCCTCTGTAGCATGTCCATGAGAATCATATTCATGCTCTTGTGACGCAAAGTAACGATCCATTCTGATCCAGTGCATTTCACGCCCTTTAGCCACTTGCTCTTTACCAACAACTGGAATATTGTTCTCGGCCTGACAAGCGATCAAACAAGCATTACATCCTGTGCACGTATTAAGATCAATGGTCATCCCCCACTGGTGCTTTTTATCACTCAGTAAGTTCTCCTTATTTTGATCCTTAGACTTATACAATGGAATGTTAGGTGGAATATGTGAATCCATTCCTTGTTGCGCCACGTTATTCAACTGCTTAGAGTAAGACCCTTTTGAAGGACTATCCATTGTTGAAATTTCACGTGCAAGCGCTCTTCCATACATTGCATGGTGCTCCTGAGTAGAGGACACTGGGTAGCTTGTATCTAACCCTTCTACTTTAGCTCCCTTGAGCAAAAACTCTGACGAACTGCTCTTAAGAGGATAAACATTAAATCCAGTGTTTCTCCCGACATCTCCACAAGTTTGTTTCGACTCATCAAGAACATCAGCAGACGCTCTACCATCATCAGCAGCTTGTCCGTATCCTACTGGGAGGGTTATTGTATTGTCTGCATGACCAAAACCAACGAGCATCGGAATTTCCACACTATTGGAACCTACAGAGACCTTAACCATTGGCGCTTTTGCTTGCCCAGCTTCTCCAATTTCAGGGCGCCCCGCATTCCACGTCTCTAATTCAGCAATCTTTTCATAAATCCCAAGATCTTTAGCCGTCTTAGGCGACACAATAGCGGCGTTATCCCAAGTCAACTTAACAACAGGATCCGGAGATTCTTGCAACCATGCGTTATCAATATAACGTCCATCAGCAACTGAGTAATCTTTGGCTAAGATGACTTCGAGATTATCTTTAGAAGCTTCAAAATTTCCAAACTTCACTAGATCTGTCGCAGGCTTAATGGATGGATTTGAAACTTTTTTGTAACCATTCGCTACAGAAAACCCATTCTTGAGAAGCTCAGTCCAAGCATTCGACTTACTTGTATACTGAGTAGTAAATGTTTTTTGAACTTCATAATAACCTTTGGAAGGAGTATTAGCTGTAGGTTTTGTCGGCAACTCACCATCGACAAATGCCGTCAAAATATCTATCTCAGACAAAGTATTTTCGTAAAGAGGTAAGACAAGTGGTTGAACAATAGAATAAAGTCCTGAGGAAGAAAGGCTATCTCCCCAACTCTCTAAGTAGTGAGTTGCTGGGATATGCCAATCTGTTGCAAACGCTGTTTTATTTGTGCGCTCACCCCAATGAATCGAAAGCTTCACCTTAGAGAGTAACTGATCAAACTCGATATCTGCCCCTGCATCAAAACTTGGATTAGAAGGAGTAAGAAGAAGTACCTTCTCAATAGCTCCCGAGTCAACATCTGCCTTAAGATCCACAATGGAACCATATGCATTAGATTTAGGAGCATAGATATTCAACGTCGAATTAATAGCACCAATTGCCTTATTGATCGCTAACGCAAGCATATGCAGAGCTGCTGGCTGGTGAGATCCAACCACCACAACTGACTTAGACTTCTGAGCTACTAAGTCCTTCGCACACTGCTTCGCCCAATCTGAAATGTGAGACTCGTCCGCACCGAAGGTTACTTTCTGACCTGCTATCGCCTGTGAAAGCTCTGAACTTCCTGTAAGAACTTGAACTTCATTCGCAATAGCTAGAGCAACTTTAGAAACTTTAGAAGGAGCAACTCTCAATCTGTGATCTGCCATTCCGCCAGTAAGAGAGAACGAAGACTCAACCTGATAAAGGCGATTCATCTTCTTCTTATCAACCTCTGCTTCATAACCTTCTCCTCCACCTTGGCGCTTCTTGGAGAACTCCACAGTAGACCCCTTTCCGTCTAACTCTAAGAAATCAGAATCGAGAGATAAGATACGATTTGCTTTTTTGAAATCAACAACCTGATTTACCCGAGGAGAAAGGCACGCTTCAGCAACTTTCTGATCTGCTTCAATATTTGCTAAAGCCTCATAGCTATAAAATTTAACCTCTGGTGACTTCTTAGCAATAACACTTGCCAACCTATTTCTTGTAGGAGACTCATCTCCACCAAAAACAAGTGCCAGTTTACCAGGTGTTTTAATCAATTCCTGAAACACTTGAGAAAACTCGTCAACAGTCGACTCTTCGCCTTTCTTTAAAAACTTTTGTGAACGGGCTGTATTATAAAGATTTAAAATTGATGCCTGAACAAAAGAAGATGTCCCTGTCTCATCGGCGTGCTTTTTATTTGGAGCAAGCCTTGTAGGCCTAGCTTCATGCGTGGTCACAACAAGTGGAACACCTCCATTAACCGCAGGCATTGTGGTTGCATAATATAAAGGTCTCCCTGGAACAATCCATTCAGGCCCCTGAGCATAAGGCATAATATAAGACTCAGGTCTTCTACATGAAACAAGCCCCATCCCAGCAAGGGCTGTAGAAGCGCCCATAAGCTTCACAAAGTTTCTTCTTGAGAGATCACGCTCATCTTCCGACATTTCATCTTCGTGATCATAAAACTCACGAATAGACTGATGCCTAAACTTGATCGTCTCATCGTGCTCACGCATACTTCTCCAAGCACTTGTTGCTAACTCATTCTCAGGCACTTCTGGGTGCTGCAAAATTCTTTTACTCATTCTGTATAATTAGCTCGGGTTTATCTATGACAAGTCGCGCAAGACTCTTTTGGTTGAATGTTCCAGTGATCTTTTAGGTAGTGACCTAACTTCTGTTGAGAAGATAACTTTTTCTTTCTCAATTTTTCATCATTTGAAATGAAGGAATCAACAAGCAATGCCACATCCTCATTTTCTGACAAATACGTATCCGCGTCATAATCTAAATTGTAGACTTCTTCTAGAGGCCTAATATTTTCTTCCGGATTTCTATGACAATCGAGACAGAACCCCATTGAAAGAGACTTTGCATGATACACCTCTTCCATCTCATGCACATCACCATGACATGATTCACATGACACTCCCCTATTAACGTGAGCGGAGTGATTAAAGTAAGCATAATCAGGAGCTTTATGAACTCTCACCCATTCAACAGGCTTCCCATCATACCCATCATAATTTTTATCTACAGCACGCCTTAATGGTTCTAACTTCTTAGAATCCGTCTTAACATGCTGGTGACAATTCCAACAGGTATTCGCTGTTGGCACGTTTGCGTGCCCAGAATGCTCCACAAAACTGTGGCAATAACGACAATCCAAACCTAATTGTTGAACATGGAGTTCATGATTGTATGGGATCGGTTGGGAAGGCATGTAACCTACGCGCTGCGTCTCAGGCGTAGAATAATAGGTGAATGCCGCAACTATACCTGCACCAGCAATACCCAAACATATTGCGAGCTTAAACGGAATATAGTTCGTCCAGCGTGGGAAGAAATTAGCCATAACGTGTAATCTGACATAAGCTTTCCCATAAAATTCTCAAGAACTTTTATTTAAAAATTTCAAACCACAACGAACTTTTGTCTAAATTTTATTACAAAAAAGCCCCCATAAAACTCACGCATACAATCAGAGAATAGACATTCTCTTTACCTTATTCCATAAAAACAAAAAACCACACATTGTTCATGCGTGGTTTATTCAAAAACTATTATTAAAAAACTTATGCTACAGCTTTTTTAGCCTTACGTATAATATCAGAAACCGTATCAGAAGGTTGAGCTCCATTAGAAATCCACTTATCGACCTTCTCTAAATCAATTTTCCAATTCTCTCCTTCAACCATTGGATCATAAGTTCCTACTTGCTCGATATAACGGCCATCACGAGGAGAACGTTTATCAGCCGCTACGATCTTATAGTATGGACGATTTTTTGTCCCCTTACGTTGTAATCTTATTGCTACCATTAATTTGAGAGTTAATTTTCCTAGAATGGATACGTATCAAATATTCTAGATACAAGCTTTTTTTATAGAAATGCTATTTACTAGGCAAGAGCTGATATACAGCACCCTTCAAATATTCTGTTTCAGGAATCGTCGGCAGGATCGGGTGATCTAACCTTTGGCCATGATTTTCTAAAAGCCTCAATGTCTTCTTAGCGTCAACCGTAGCATCTACTATCATTTTATTAAAAACGTCTCGTGTCACATGATGAGAACATGAATAGGTCGCAAGAAAACCATCATTCTCTAAAAGCTTTAGAGATCTCAAATGAATTTCCTTATAACCTCTCATTGCACCCACTAATGACTTCTTATTCTTAGCAAACGAAGGAGGATCGAGAATAATTAGGTCATACTTTTCCTCACACCGACTCAAAAAGTCAAAAACATTGGCAACTACACCTTTAACTTCAAGACCATTAAGCTCCGCATTTTTTTGTACAGATTGGATAGCTGATTCAGAAATATCAACACATGTCACCTCTGCTGCTCCGGCCTGAGCACATGCAAGACCGAACCCACCTTGGTTAGAAAAGCAATCAAGCACTTTTAACCCTTTGGCGTATTTGGCAACCTCACGATATGTATCCAGTTGATCCAAATACAAACCGGTCTTCTGACCTACAGACAAATCCACAAAAAACTTCACCCCGTTGTCCTCAACCTCAAACGGCTCAGGATCCTCACCATAAACAACCTTAACAACCTCCTCCAAGCCTTCAGCCTTTCTGATAGTCGAATCATTTCTCAAAATGATACTTTTGGGCGCAAGGGTTACCTTAATAGCCTCAACGATAAGCTCCCAACGCTGATCCATTGCTTTTGTAAGGGTCTGTAAAATTATATTATCATTATACTGGTCAATGATGACTCCGGGTAACCCATCTGACTCACTCCACACGACACGCCGTAAACTCTGCGAAACATGAGACCTCTCACGCATCCGGATAGCATGCTCTATCCTTCTGATAAAAAAAGGTAAATCTAACTGCTGCTTTCTTCTCGAAAACCTCCGAGCAACAATTTGAGATTCAGGATTATATATTGCAACGCCCAATGGCCTATCTCTAAAGTCCTTTAAAGTCACTACATCTCCAGGCTTAGGGTCACCAAAAGTCTTCTGTATCTCACTCTGATACACCCAATCATGCCCATGAAACACTCGTGATCTTGGCCTAATAATTAATCCACCCATTATACCAGACTCGTATCACACCATTCACCTTATGGTCGACTCTTTTCTGTAGTATAGGTTCTGACTTTCCATCTAAAAAGCCTCATCACCCCGACAAGCGGGATAATGAGGCATGTCTTATCATAAGCCAGATTTTGTCCTCAATTACTTGAGTGATGACCATTTATCTTCTCACAATGTGAGCCCCTCTAAAGGGTGCGACTATTACCCGAAGATTCAACGAGCGGGACACTCTTCTTCTGTTGTGTCTTGCTTCACAAGGGGTTTACCTAGCCTTCATCGTTACCTTTGAAGCGGTGAGCTCTTACCTCACCTTTTCACCCTTACCTCATATCATGATATGAGGCGGTTTATTCTCTGCTGCACTTTCCGTCCAATAAGCTTTAACCTATTGTCCCATACTTTCATATGGCATGTTTCCCTTTGAAGTCCGGACTTTCCTCGACGTCTACAAATGCAAACTCCGCGATCATCTCAAAGACGTGCATACTTTATACATTGCACATAGTTTATGTCAATTCGATTAAGGAGTTTTGACGGTCAATC
>CAYUKP010000016.1:0-19475 GCA_964445335.1 uncultured Verrucomicrobiales bacterium | reverse complement strand
CTCCTTCAGGGTTCAAGAGGTTTCGGACATGAGCCAAATGATCAATTGGAGCCTTTTGGTGATACAAGACCCCCATCGAAAACACCCGATCAAATGCCTGCCCATTTCTCGGTAGCGTCTCTACCCCAACAGGTAAAACCTGCACAGTATCCTCCTCTCCTGCAAAGTGCTGCATCAATTGAAACTGCATCACATAAGGCAAATACGGATCAATCCCCAAGGCCCATTTGGCACCCGCTTCCTTCATTCTCCAAAGGTAATACCCATTACCACATCCAATATCCAAAACCGTTTTGTCTGCTAGATTAAGATGTGGACTGATGCGCTCCCACTTCCAGTCAGATCGCCACTCCGTATCGATCTCTACAGCTCCAAGTTTAAATGGCCCCTTCCTCCACGGATGAAAAGCCATTAAAAGATCATGCGACAACGTCGTATCCCCTCCAAACTCTAAGCGACCTTGACTCACTCGCCATTCCTTTTGTTGGACAGGGGGCAACTTATCTAAGGCTGCAATCCATTTGGACACATCACCTCGTTGATCTTCTTGAAACCATAACTCTTGCTCTTTTCTTAGTTGAGCAGCCCAAGGGCGCAACAAGCTGTATTCATTTAATCTATCAAACCAAGATATATAATGATTCATACGTAATTAATAACTACTGTCTTGGGATAATCCATGATATAACGTCTCTATGTTAGACCTTGCTCCCCTCATTCAGAACAAGTCTGCGCCCTCTCAATGCATTCCGACCAATATTGAGCCCCATGTCCCTCAGATAAAGGGAATCCGAGCCGTAATCTTTGATATCTATGGAACGCTGTTTACCTCCGAAGCAGGGGAACTCAACACCAACAGTCCTAACCAAAAAAACGAATACATTCTCGAAAGCCTACAAGAAGTGCTACAAGACATCACCCCCGTTCAGCACACCTCTCTCAGTTGTGAATTTATCACAACCATCCAAACCACACATGCTGAAGCGATAAAAAACGGCATTCCATACCCTGAGGTCAACATCCAAGACATATGGCAACACATCCTCTCTCCTCACTATCCCGAGATAACGCCAGAGCAGATTGCAACAATTGCCGTATTATATGAAACATTAACAAACCCAGTCTGGCCTATGCCAGGCACCCTTGAAGTTTTAGAAGATCTTAGAAGTAGTAATTTCACTCTAGGAATTGTCTCAAATGCCCAATTCTACACCCCACTTCTATTTGAAGCTTTTTTAGGTAAACCCTTAAGCTCATTAGAATTCCGTTCAGAATATTGTATTTACTCTTATCTAGAAAAACGAGCAAAACCAGACAAACAGCTCTTCCTCAAACTCCTACAGCGCCTATCTCATCAAGGCATTTCCCCTCATGAGACTCTCTACGTCGGCAATGATATGAAAAATGATGTAGCGCCAGCCCGAGAGGCTGGCATGCATACAGTTCTCTTTGCAGGAGATCAACGCTCACTCAGAACACGCCCTGAGATGAACCTCGCGGCACCGAGTGCCATTATTTCCCACCTCTCACAAATCAAAGAGATCGTAACTTAGTCAAAAGCACGATCTCTTCAAATACATAAGCCTGATGACTCAGGCGCGGACTCTCGTCTTAAAGGTTACTCATATCAATAAAGCCCTCTAGCTTTCTAATACGAGTAGGATGCCTCATCTTACGAAGAGCCTTAGCTTCAATCTGTCTGATCCTCTCCCTCGTGACTTGGAATTGGCGACCGACTTCTTCTAGTGTTCTAGAATATCCATCCTTCAACCCAAACCTCTGCTCAAGAACTTCCCTTTCACGTTCAGTTAAGGTATCTAATACATCATTGATCTTGTCCTTCAGCATGGAGAACCCCGCTTCTTCCATCGGATTGTCAGCAGCCTTATCTTCGATAAAGTCTCCGAAAGACGTATCATCGGAATCCCCAACTGGCGCTTGCAGTGAAATAGGCTGTTGCGCCATCTTAAGAACCGCTCTTACACGCTCAACAGGTAGGTGAATCTCTTCGGCAATTTCTTCAGGAGTCGGCTCCCTTCCATACTCTTGAACTAACTGCTTCTGTACACGCATCAACTTGTTAATAGTCTCAATCATGTGCACAGGAATACGAATCGTTCGTGCCTGATCAGCTATCGAACGAGTGATAGCCTGCCTAATCCACCAAGTCGCATATGTAGAAAACTTATAACCACGGCGATACTCAAATTTCTCAACAGCCTTCATCAACCCCATGTTTCCTTCCTGAATCAAATCTAAGAAAGAAAGGCCACGATTGGTGTATTTCTTCGCAATCGAAATCACAAGGCGCAAGTTTGCTTCAACCATTTCTGTCTTTGCATGGTGCGCGGCCTTAATCCACTTTTTAAGATCCTTGGTAGTCTCCCAAAAGGCGTCCGCATCATGCCATACCTCTTGCTGAACCTCCTTTAACTTCGTATCAAACTCTTTATCCTTAGGATTGACCTGTAGCTTTCTTACATACTTTTGGAATCTTTTCTCGTAATCCTCTACCTCACCACAGAAGTCCTCTATAATCTTTTGCTTATAGTAAAATCTCCCATAGAGACGGTCGAGAGTTTGCACATTTTTCTGAATAAGGTCTGCAAGCTCTTCTTTATTTCTGGCTGCTTTAGAATTAAGCTTCCTAAAGGCGTCCGCCGTAGATTCATGCAACTGTATTACCTGATCACACAACTTAGGCAATACCTTCATATAACGCTCACGGCTCTCTATTTTTTTATCGAGAATCACTCGATCAAAGCGCTCTTTCCCTTTCTGTAATTTATCCGCAAGTTCTAAGTAACAATCTGCCGTAAAGCCATATTTATGGAAATACTTCTGCACATTTGTCTCCGCCGTCTCAATTCTCTTAGAAATCTCTACCTCTTGTTCACGCGTTAGAAGAGGCACCTGCCCCATCTGCTTTAGATACATTCTTACAGGATCATCCAGAATATCCAATTTTTCTTTAGGATCTTCTACTGCACTCTCCGTAGATTTAGAGTCTCTATATCGATCGACTTCGGCAGCATCAATGATGTCAAACTCCATCGAGTTTAACTGCTCCATAACGCTCTCTAACTCCTTAGGCTCAACAATATTGTTTGGAAGAGCGTCATTAATATCATCATACGTCAGGTACCCCTGCTCCTTTGCTAGTAAGACCAGATCCCTTACCTTATCTTGAAGATCTGAGTTTTCTGTCTGCGTAAGAATGGACTTATCAAGCTTTCCTCCTTTCTTCTCTTCGGGAGCTTTCTGGTCTTTAGTCTCAGTTTTAGCCTCAACCTTCTTTTCAGAAGTTTTCTTTACTGGAGCTTTTTTGGCTACCGCTTTTTTTGCTGGTGACTTTTTCACCGCACTTTTCTTGGCCGGAGCTTTCTTCGCAGACTTCTTTGCAACAGTCTTTGATACGGATTTATCTGATTCAGAAGAATCTAACTTAGTTTTTTTTGACGCCATTGGAGTTTTTGGAGAAGAAACATTTCTAAGCCTTGCACTAACTATGCCTTACTTGCTGAAAGTAATACAAACTACTCCCTAAACAAATACACACATGCCTAACAAAAACTTAAAATCGAATATTTAGACGAATCTCTTAATGTCAAGAATTAATTAACATAAGAAGTCCTGAGAAAAAACTTACATTTCTTAAATACTAAGCAAAGTCTCTATTTTGCTCTTTAACTCTCTTATTTTGTATACTAACCACTTCAAAAAAACTCATAATAAGACTGATGAAGCTACCGATCATACTATTAGTGCTTATAGCACATTTACTTACATTGACAAGTTGCTTTGACGGTAAAACCACATTAGAAACCGCTACCCAAGAGGGCATTCTAATTGTAGGCAATGGTAACGAGCCTAAAGCCCTTGACCCCCACTTGGTCAGTGGAGTAATCGAGGGCAACCTTCTCCGAGCTCTCTTTGAAGGATTATGTACTGGGCACCCTAGCGAAGATGAAACCATTCTACCTGGCGCAGCAACCCAGTGGACAAGTAACGCAGACTCCACAATCTGGACATTCTCGCTCAACCCCCTTGGGACATGGTCAGATGGCATGCCCGTTACAGCTTATGATTTCACATTTGCTTACCAACGCATGCTTCACCCGGAATTCCCATCCAAATATTCGGACATGCTCTTTTTTATCAAAAACGCAGAAGAGTATAATAAAGGAAAGGTTAAGGATTTTGCGCAAGTAGGAGTAAAAGCTCTAAATGAGTTCACCCTAGAAATAACTCTCAACAACCCAACCCCCTTCCTCCCAGAACTAACCAAACACTTCACTTGGCTCCCTGTCCCTAAACACAAAATCCTCGAATATGGGTCTATGACAGAGCCTCATACAGCGTGGACACATGAAGGAAACCTTATATCAAACGGCCCTTTTAGACTCAAAAAATGGAGACAAAACCATTATATTGAAGTCGAAAAAAACCCTACCTATTGGGATAAAGATAACGTCAAACTTAACGGCATCCGCTTCTTACCTATTAAAAACATTAATAGTGAGACTCGCATGTTCTTAAACGACCAACTCCATGTCACCTATAATATTCCACCAGACTTTATCCCTACAGCTCTAAAAGATTACCCTTCCCAAGTAAAACAAGAGCTCTATATAGGTACTCGATTTGTCAGAACTAACACCACTAAGCCTTTCACAAGTAATAAAAAAGTAAGACAAGCTCTCTCTCTTTGCCTAAACCGTCAGTCCATGATCGACAACATCCTGCAAGGCGGTCAAAAGGTCGCAGGTTCCATGACACCACCTTTTGGCTCATACACCCCTGAATTTCAAACGTCATATGATCCTGAACGTGCACGTAAACTACTAAAAGAGGCTGGTTACACAGATCCAAATAGGCTTCCTGAATTGTCTTTCCTTACGACAGATTCTGACGTTAACCGAAGAATGGCAGAAGCCATGCAAGCCCAATGGAAGAAACACTTAGGAATTCGAGTCCGCATTGTACAAAGAGAGTGGAAAAGCTACCTAAAGATGCGATCACAGTTAGAGTTTGACCTTCTCGACGGTGCATGGATCGGAGACTATTTAGACCCAACCACGTTTTTAGACTTATGGAAGAGCTCTAATGGTAATAACAATACAGGTTGGAAAGACGCCTCCTATGATGCCATTTTAACAGAAGCTGAAGTCATCTCAGATCCCTCTCAACGTTATAAAAAGCTGCTAGAAGCAGAGTCTTATGCTATGGCAGAACTCCCTGCAATTCCAGTCTACCATTACACGAGCAACTACTTCTTATCTAGTGGCGTAAAAAACTGGCACTCCCTTCTCTTGAGAAACCAACCGTATAAATTCTTAGAACTCATCGAAGAATAACCTCCTCCTCTCTCATATCTCACCTTTCACTTCATCATGCTCAAAGCATTCTTATCTCGTATTGTTCAAACGCTACTAGTCGTCTTTTTACTCGTCTCTCTGTGTTTCTTCATAGTCCAAGCACTCCCTGGCAACCCCTTTACTGATGAGCGAGCCACTAGTGATGCGGTTATCTTACGTATGGAACAATCGTTTGGCCTCGACAAACCACTCTTTGCCCAACTCATACATTACTGGGAAAACATCCTGACAAAAGGAGACTTCGGTATGTCCATGAACTTTATGGGAACCCCCATTGCTAGTATTATCAAGCAAAGTTTCCCGATCTCCTTCAAGCTTGGCTTCGTCTCTATGATTATCGGTTGCGGTATCGGAATGCCACTCGGAATTGTCGCAGCTTTATATAAAAACAAACTCCCTGATTACCTTGCTATGCTGATCGCCATGGTAGGTATATGCCTCCCTTCTTTTGTTATCGCTCCACTCCTACAACTCAATGTGGCGAAGCCAATCCCATTCCTCAATGTCGCTGGGTGGATGAACCCTCAGGACATCATCCTTCCCGCTCTAACGCTAGGATTTGGTGTATCAGCCTATATCGCAAGACTGATGAGAGGAGGTATGCTTGAAGTTTTAAACCAAGACTACATTCGCACCGCCAGAGCAAAGGGCGTCAGCACAAGTGACATCATCTTTAAACATGCAATCCGCCCCGCCATTACTCCTACTGTTACTTATCTCGGGCCTGCATTCGCGGCCATTATGACCGGATCATTTGTCGTAGAAACGATCTTTCAAATCCCTGGTATGGGACAGCACTTTGTCGATGCTGTGATTGCTAAGGACATCTTTCTCATTCTCGGTTTAATTTTATTCTACGGAGTCTTAATGGGTCTCGCAAACCTTGTCGTAGATTTACTCCTAATTATTCTTAATCCAAGACTCCGCAGCTAACCTTTCTCTCAATTCTATGAAATCTAGTTCTCTCTGGTCAGACGCTTGGATTCGCCTTCGTAAGAACACCCTTGCTACCGCAAGTCTATTCTTGATCTTATCCATTCTACTCTCATGTTTCATCATCAGGTGGATACTTCCACATGATCCAAATGCCACTAATCTCAGCAATAAGTTCATGGCTCCAAGTCTCACTCATTGGCTTGGAACAGACCAACTCGGGCGTGACCTTCTCGCTCGAATCCTAGATGGAGGGCAAATCTCTCTCCTAGTAGCTCTCTTAGCGACCTGTATCACAGTATTCATGGGGGTTGTTTATGGAAGTATTGCAGGATATGTCGGAGGGAAAGTCGAGAACCTCATGATGAGAATTGTTGACGGATTACTTGCCCTTCCATTCTTAGTCATCGTAATTCTTATGAGAGAACTCATTGCTGAATGGGTCTCAGCAGGTGGGGACTTCCTAATAAACCTCGGTGCTAACCCTGATTTCATCATTAGATTTGCCAATATAATTCCTCTAATCTTTGCCATTGCCGCCTTTGGATGGCTCACTATGGGGCGCATCGTCTGTACCCAAGCTGCTAACTTATCCAAAATGGAATATATAGAAGCTGCTCGCTCTCTCGGGCTCAGCCACTTCACCATCCTTCGCAAGCACATTATTCCAAACCTCCTAGGCACTGTCATTATTTATGCAACGCTGACCATTCCAAGCTTTATACTTTATGAAGCGACTCTATCCTTTATTGGAATGGGAATCGAACCACCAAACTCTTCTTGGGGAATGCTCATCAAGGATGGCGCCAACCTCATCGAAACCCAACCTAGACTCCTCACATTCCCTGCAATTATTTTTTCTCTAACTCTCCTTGGATTCAACTTCTTAGGAGATGGGTTACGTGACGCCTTAGATCCTAAGACGGCAAAAGACTAATCTCCTTTGTCAAACACTGCCTTCACGCTTTCTTTTTTTTGCACAACTCTCTACAGCTCCCTACGCTTTCTTTCTAAAATGAAATCCATTCTTAGACTCATTCACCTTCTTCTCCCCCTCTCCTTACTTTATCAAGCTCACGCAGGCTTGCGAACGTCGTCTCTTTCCAACACCGAAATCTATTCATCTGTCGTACGCATAGAATGCTCTACCCAAGTCTATGATTATAAAACACCATGGACTGCAGGAAGGTTTGGAGGTGGAATCGGTACGGGCTTCCTTGTAGGAGAAAACCTGTTTCTGACCAATGCCCATGTAATTTCTAATGCCAGACGTATTATCATTAACAAGAGAGGGTCAGACATTAAGCACCCTGCACGCATCGTTCATGTCGCCCATGATTGTGACTTAGCTCTTCTCGCTGTCGAAGACTTCTCTTCCTTCTCAGACCTCCCATATTTGCATATTGCTAACAATGTTCCAGAAATCGAAAGCGAGGTAAAAGCCGTTGGATATCCTGTTGGGGGCAACCGCCTATCTGTCACCCGTGGTGTTATCTCTCGCATCGACTTTAGAGCCTATTCTCATAGCCAGATTGACATGCACCTCATCGTCCAAATTGATGCTGCAATCAACCCCGGCAACTCAGGAGGCCCTGTTCTCCAGGGAGACAAAGTCGTTGGGGTCGCCTTCCAAGGACTACGTACGGCGGACAATACTGGCTACATGATTCCCTCTCCTGTCATCAACCGCTTCATGAAGGACATTGAGGACGGTCAATATGACAAATACGTCGACCTTGGAGCGACACATTTTCCTCTCTTTAATCCCACAATGAAGAAGGCTCTCAAGCTTTCTCCTGATGCTCCAGGAGTTCTTGTCTCCACCATCACTCCCGAAGGCCCTTGTGAGGGCATCCTTCAATCTGGAGACGTCTTAGTAAGCATTGATGGGTACCCTGTAGACAATGGGGGAAACATCAAAGTGGAAGAAGAGAAAGTTCCCTTACACGAAGTCGTAGAACGAAAATTTGCTGGAGATACCGTGCAATTAGAATTCATTCGAGACGGCGAATCACACAAAGAAACGATCACCCTCGTAAACTTCCCAGCGGCCCGTATATACGCCATTTCATATGACTCGAAGCCTCGTTACATCTTCAAGTCTGGTCTCCTCTTTCAACCCATGACATACAACCTCTTTGCTACCTATAACATCAAGGACATCAGTGCCCGTAGCATTTACCAAAACTACATCGATGAAGGGATTTTTAAGACACGCAAAGACTTAGTTGTTCTCTCAAAGGTTTTTAATGACCAACTCACCTCTACGCTTCAACACTTCGAAGGAAAGGTCGTTAAGTCTGTCAATGGAGAAGCTATCACTAGCCTTAAACAACTATACGATATCTTAGAAACAGAAGAGCAGCCTCAATATCTCGAAATATATTTCGAAGGCTATCAAGTCCCCCTTGTTCTGCCTTCAAATCAACTAGCGGCAGCCCACGAAAGACTCTCTCAGAAATTAGGCATCACGCTCAACGCCAACCTAACTCTCAACTAAGATGCGACTTATTCACTTATTCACAGTCTTATTCACCGCATGCTTTATGACAGCTTGCTTCGATAGCAGCGCCCCTACCATGTCAAATAAGACCCCTCTTCAAAAACCTTCTGGGTTTGTTAGAATTAATGCCACTATCCAAGGTTACAGCGAAATCCAACCCTGGGAGCGTAAACAACCCCATCAACGCCGTGGACTTGGAGCACTCCTAGACAATGACCTTATCCTCACGACCAGTGAAATGGTTACGAATCAAGTCTATCTCGAACTTGAGTCCGCTGATGGCTCAAAAAAAATCCCGGCTAAAGTTATAGCCGTGGATAGAGACGTAAACCTTGCCTTAGTCACCTCAGAAAAACCGGCCTCAGAAACATTTCTCAAGGACTTAGTAGCTCTCCAACTTGCTCCACCACTCAAACTTCATGCCAAAGTCCAAACATGGCAACTGGAGCGCAATGGTCAATCAACCAGCACAGACACAAGCATATCAGCTGTAGATGTCGTCGCCAGTTATAGTGGTGGAAAACGCTTTTTTAGCTACCTCGTCAAAGGGTCTTTACAAAGTGCCACGAACAGCTTCACTGTTCCAGTTCTCGCGGAAGGCATGTTAGCAGGTCTTCTCACTACATACAATGCAAAGGAACAAATTAGTGAAGTAGTCTCTAGCACCATCATCAACCAATTCTTAGAAAACGCTCGAAACTCTCAATATCAGGGGTTCCCGGCCTTAGGGATTGCAGGCACGCAAATGCCAAACGATTTCTTCCGTAACTGGTTAGGAATGACCGACGATGAAGGAGGTATCTACATCACCAAAGTCGCCCCCAACTCATCCGCTGAAAGTATTGGATTACAAATCGGAGATGTCATCTTAGAAATTGATGGCTACACCCTAGATCGCAAGGGGTACTACACAGATCCTATGTACGGCAAACTCACCTGGACCCACCTCATTAGAGGATCTAAACTTGTGGGCGACACCACCCTCATAAAAATCAAGCGTAAGGGGGAAATTATCAAAAAAGAGGTCACTCTCAAGCCCGTTCCAAACCTCTTAGTTCCCAAAGAGTTTTCACCTCAGGGTCCTCAATATCTAATCAAAGGCGGTGTTATCTTTCAACAACTCACCGCCCAGTTTCTCAAGGCATTTGGAGCAGAGTGGTCAAGTCGCGCTCCATTGAACCTCCTCGACATTTACTATAACTCTCAAAACTATGAGGACACTATCTCTGAAGCCGTCATCATTACAGGTATCATCCCAAGTGAAGGTACCGTGGGGTATGAAAACATCAGAAATAGCCTAGTTAAAGAAATTAACGGCGTCGCTATTACCAAGATGGCAGACCTCGAAACGGGATTCGCCACTCCCAAAGACGGCATCCACCACATCCTCCTTTCAGAAGCCCCTTACAATATTTACCTCAACGCTTCTATATGCGAAGCTGTAGACAGTGCCTTGCTTCAACAGGGCATCTCTAGCCTCCAACGAATTTTACCAAAGCAATAGGAGGTGAGCAATCCCCACACTCTTCGGTAGCGCATTTACATCGGGATTGACTTCCCGACTCTTTTTCCATCTCTTACCCACATGGAACTCCTTGCTGTATATGATGATGAAGACGTCGCGGAAGCTGCCAGTAGAAAGATTTCAGGCTCCAAGCGACTTGCCAGTGATCGAGATGACAACCAACTGGTCTGGCGCCTCTTTGGCACTCCTTCTTGGGCAAACTTCTACGCCTTAGAAATGTTCGACCTCCCAGAGCTCAAAACTATCATCGAACAACGTAAAGCCGGTCAACCCTACGACCACGAAGCGCACCAACGTATCATCACCAGCCTCTCCTACCTCGAAAATACCTACCAGCTCACCATCCCAAAGCACTGGCGCTAAAAAGCTTTTCTGGGAGTAGTGCTTTTGGAATTCATTCTTATTAAAGGCTTTTCTCTTGCAAAATAAAGAGTCCAAGCTGTCACATATACGCCATCCTCGTGCACATATAACTATAGCCCGACTTACAAGTTAATAAATCATTCCTGTTGTTTCTAAGAGATCTACCTCCAAACTCACTCTACACTTGATTAGCTAGATTAAGGCTTTTTATCTCTCGCCTTAGGATATATAGCCTAGAGATATATGATCATGCCAATCGTGCAATACGGAGACGCGGTGCTTCGTAAAAAGTGTAAACCTGTTGCGGAAGTCACAGAAGAAATTAAGACTCTAGCCTCTGATATGGTGGAAACCATGAAAGATGCGCAAGGTGTCGGATTAGCGGCTCCACAAGTCGGAGTAGACCTCCGTCTAGCCATCGTAGATGTTTCTCATGACATCAGTTGCCTAAGTTACCTAAAGGTCAACGGAGAAGACATCGCCTTAGAGGACATGCCTAACTACATGCCTCTCATCTTTATTAACCCAGAGCTGGAGTTGCTCAAGCCATTCGAAAGCGAGCAAGAAGGCTGTCTCAGCATTGAGGGTATCAATGCAAAGGTCAATCGCCCTTCCATCGTAAAAGCGCAGCTCCCACAACTAGACGGTTCGGTAATGGAACTAGAAGCTGACGGCCTCCTCTCTCGCGCAATCCAACACGAAGTCGACCATCTCAACGGGGTTCTCTTCACGGATCGATTAAGTAGTGTCGGCAAGGCGCGAGTCGCCTCCCGCATGAAGAACCTGACGAAGCGTTCCTACTAAAACCGATGTCTGCAACATTTAAGAAACTCGGTGTGCCTACGGATTTACTGAAAGGCATTGAGGAGCTGGGTCTGAAGACCCCCACTCCTATCCAAGAGCAAGCCATCCCTTACCTCATCAACAAGGGGTTTGATACCGTAGCGCAAGCTCAAACAGGGACAGGTAAAACTGCCGCCTTTGGTCTCCCCCTTCTCGCTCGAATCAACCCTCAGGCTAAGGGCATCCAAGCGCTCATCGTCACCCCAACTAGAGAACTAGCAAAACAAGTTGGCAAAGACCTATTCCGCTATACAAAATACGCCAAAAATAAAACCTTCGTAGAGGTCTGCTGTGGAGGAGACAAGATTCAGGTGCAAACGGCTCGCCTCCAAAGACCTACAAATATCGTAGTCGGGACTCCTGGCCGCCTAACTGAATTGATTGATACGGGAGCCTTACGTATCGATACCGTGCAATATTTGGTCTTAGACGAAGCCGATGAAATGCTCTCCATGGGATTTAAAAAGCAACTACATGTTCTCATAGATCTTTGTAAGAAAAGACGTGCGACCTGGTTATTCTCCGCGACTTTCCCACCATCGATTGCCGACTTAGTAAGGGGTGCTATGTCTCCTGACCCAAAGGTTATCAAAATCAACGCTACTAAGACAGTTAACGCAGACATTACACACAAGGTTGCGATGTGTGAAAAAGATGAGAAAGATGACTTCATCTTCGAATTTCTCAAAAAACAAGGAGACCTTCGTGGTCTCATCTTCTGTCGAACCAAGGCTGGAGCTATCATGTTAGGTAAAAAGCTCGAAGACCGAGGACATGCCGTTGACGTCATTCAAGGAGACTTGACCCAACTAGAGAGAGATAAGATCATGAGAGCCTTCAAAAAAGAACGCTCCCAATTCCTCATTGCGACAGATGTCGCTGCCAGAGGCTTAGACATTAAGGGGCTCACCTTTGTCATCCACCACCAATTACCAGACCAAGATCAATACTACACTCACCGTGCAGGTAGAACAGGTCGCGCAGGACGTAAAGGGCTATCTCTCGTGCTATTAGAAGCGCGAGAGAAAAAACGCCTCAAACGATTAGAAGAAGATCTTAACATTCGCTTCAAACCCTTCTAAAGAGACTAGATTTCTTCCCCCACCTTTGATACAAAACATACCGTAAAATCAGACATCAACACTGGAAGAGGAGATTTTTAAAATCTTAATTTGCAGTATGTTTGAACTTATGTGAGATTAACAAACTATTCATGATACCAGGCGGAAAAAAAAGAGCACTGTCTCTCAAGTCTTCCTTCAATCTTATCAAATCTGAGATTGAATCTGTCGAGGAGACTTTGACTAAGTTAACTAATGGCTTCGATCCTGGAGTCGCACCCTATGTATCCTATGTGTGTGGGACAGAAGGTAAGAGAATTCGTCCCGCATTAACATTTTTGGTTGGAGGAGCTATTTCCGACCTCACCCAGCGACATGTAGATTTAGCAGCCACCCTTGAGCTCATTCACATTGCCTCTTTGGTCCACGACGATATTATTGATGGAGCTGCCGAAAGGCGCAGTGTCGCCACAGTGAATGCCAAATGGGGCGAAGGCATTGCTGTCCTTCTAGGAGACGCCCTGTTCTCTCACGCCATGATGTTGGCTACAGAGTTTGAAGATATTTTCTTAGCCAAAGAAATCTCAATGGCCGCTCGTGATGTCTGCCAAGGAGAGATTTTGCAAAGTCAACGTAGATTCGACCTCTCTATGACTGAGCAAGAATACTTTAAGCTCCTAGAAATGAAGACTGGCGCTCTCTTCGGAGCCGCCACTGGACTCGCAGCCTACATTTCGGGAGCCGATCCGGAAGAAGTCCAAACCCTTCAGAAGTTTGGACTCGACCTCGGGACTGCTTACCAGATTTATGATGACTGCCTAGACATGGTAGGGAGTGAAGTAGATTCAGGCAAAACCCTTGGCACCGACTCTGAGAAAGGAAAGATGACTCTTCCTCTCTTATATTTACTAGAACGTACAAGTGAAGAAAAGCAGCAAAAGCTCCGCGAAATCATTACGAATCAGGCAGCTTTAGATCTACCCGCAATTGTCGGCGAAGAAGAATACATTCAAGCAAATGAAGACGCCCTAAATTATGCACTCTCCCTACTAGAAAGTTGCCTAGCCAAGGCTCAGACTTTACCGAACCAAAAATATCGCGACGCCTTAACATCGGTATGTAAATATATCGAAAACCTCTTCTTGGAACTAAAGGCACGCCCTTAAAATGCAATTTAGTTTGCATACATTAATGTTCCAACAAGTTCTTTCGTTCAAAAATAATTTATTTTTTTTCGATCTGGGACTCTCTCTCAAAGCTTAGATTACAAGGGAGAGAGCTCTTGGCTCTCATCAGTCCTGTTTTTTTTTGAGAAAACCTCTTCACCACAAGGTGATCCTTTCTATGGTATGAGGGGGAAAATCTTATGCGTTGTATACAGTGTGGACATACAAAAGACCGAGTAATAGACTCTCGCATCAATAAAGAGGGGTCGAGCATTAGACGTCGCCGTATCTGCGAAAAATGTGGTTACAGGTTCACAACGTATGAAGTCATTGAGAGAAACGAACTTCTTGTTCTCAAAAAAGACTTAACGCGCGAAAGCCTCAGACGCGAAAAGCTTTTACGAGGAATGATTAAGGCTTGCGAGAAACGCCCAGTTTCCATGAAACAGTTAGAACAGGCCGTTGATGATATCATCACTCAAATTCACAAAGACTTTCAAAAAGAAGTCGCGGTTCAAAACCTAGGAATGGCGGTCATGGATCAACTTTACCGAATAGACTTGGTTGCCTACATTCGATATGTCTCCGTCTATAGAGAATTCGAAAATGTTCAGGAATTCATTGAAGAAATTCAAATTCTGGAAAATAAAGCCAAACGTATGGGCTAAGCCACTCCTCACGTCGGTCGCATAAAGTAACATGAGAAAGTAATGATTTGTTTGTCTTCTAAATTACCAGTATTGCAAGTTGGTCCCTACCAACTAAAGGATTATGACACTTCATGGATTCTCAGATCTATTGAGGATACCTTGGCCTGTGTCGGACTCCACAGCTCTTTTGTCTCAGAAATTGTCTATCACGGCGTCATACAGTATTTAGAAAACGACTGTCCATGGGTGCCTTTAAAGATTGAAGACCTATATGCGAGAATCGAATTTCTCTTTAGTAAGATTGGATTCAAACATCTTGCACACGCCATTCCTCGTTACAGCCCTGTCATTAGAATCTCTGTAACACAACTGCTTCAAAAGGTAGATTATCAGGGAGAAGATGCCTTACTCAAAGCCTTACAAGCTGAGCTTAATACCTTAAAAGGTTACGGGGTAGAGGAGGTTTTTTTAGACAACATCGCGGATGCTGTGCACGCATTAATACCTGACCAAGATTGGGGCAAACAGTCTCAACAACTCCATGACAAAATCATTGCACTCCAGCAGACATACAATGCTGAAGCCAAAGGAATCTGACGAAAGATATGAATAGAAAGTCAATATTTGAGAAAATACGTGATAGGGAAGTCCCTGCCAAAATTATTTATGAAGACGAGAAATGCCTCTGCTTCCATGATATCGAACCCCAAGCTCCCGTACATGCCTTGCTCGTACCTAAGCGTCGCATCCACCGAGTTGGTGAAGTCGAACTCTCAGACTCAGATGTCTTGGGCCACATGATTACACGCGTGCCTATTATCACCAAAACCTTAGAAATCGATCAAACAGGATTCCGCCTTGTCGTTAACAATGGGAGTGATGGCGGAGAAACCGTCCCACACCTCCACATCCACATCTTAGGTGGGCGTAAACTGGAGTGGCCTCCAGGTTAAGCCCTCATTTTTTACTGCGCCATTAGACAAGCGCAGGACTTGACCTAAAGAGAGCGATTCGCGTTGAAAGCTCTCTTTGGAGCTCGATCAACTCAGGGTCTGTGTAGAATTCCTCTACGGCGTGGTAAATACGGTACGTCCAGTTGTGATCGCCGACCGTGGATGGCGTATTAAACCTTTCCTCATCACTCAGCAGATCTGTGATCATAAAGCCTGTGTATTTTGAATTGGTTTTGAATAGATATTCTAGTGCATTCCATAAAAGCGCCTCATCATATGCAGGGACTCGACGTCCAACCTCTAAAAGTTGCGCAGGAGCAGTCGCCTGAGAAGCATGAAGGGTTTGTAATGTGCGCTTTGCGTCTTCATTATCTGTTTGCTTACGATCAAGGACTTTCAGACGAGCCTCTTCCCAGAGCGCCTTAAATGGAGGATGATCGTGTGTCGCAAAGGTCGCATAGGAATAGTAAGGATAAAGCTCTGTTGCTAAAGGCATTCCAGACTCAGGGTCAGCCTCCCATTGACAAATCCTAAAACCTGAAATTTTAGACTCCTCTAAATGCGGTCTCACATAGTCAGGAGTCACTCCTAAATCTTCGGCTATAATTTCAGCTTCGCCTGCGGCCTCTTGAATGACTGCTATAAACTCTTTCCCTCGTTGGAGATTCGTACGGCGCCCTTCCTCTGTCGCATCAGAAAAAGGAAGAAATTGTGGGAGTCGTCCTTCAGTATGAGACATCGCCTGTTCTTCATTTAATGGGAGAAACTCCTCATTTCGAGAAGGATGCCACGGAAAGGAATAAAAACGATACATCCCTAAAATATGATCAATGCGGAACATAGAGAAAATTTCTGTATGCTTTCTGACCCTTCTGCGCCACCAAGCAAAGTTTGACTCGCGCAAATACTCATCATTATATAAAGGCACTCCCCAGTTTTGCCCCCACTTAATCGCAAACTCATCATCTTTGAAGAACGTCTCAGGAGGAGCTCCCCCAAACCAATTGAAATCAAAGTTCTCAGGCTCAAAGAAGACATCCGCACTATTGTAGGAGACACCCACAGGTATATCCCCCATCAGCTTCACCCCTAACGCATCGGCCTCTTTTCTTACACTCTTCCATTGCATCTCACAATGCCACTGCAGCCACTCGTAGTAGAGAACTTCATTCACATTATGTGCCCCACTGTCCGAGAGCTGAGCCTCAGACCATTCTCTCGCCTTATCAGGCGTATTGTAGTCTTCAGACCATTCAGCCCAATTCGGATGACCTCCTTCGAGATGCATCAACCAGCGATAGAGACTATAAGACGGTAACCATTCTTCCTCACGCTCCTGAAAGGCTGTAAAGGATGAGTCGAAAGGCGTGTGAGACAAATACGTCTGGAAGGCTTCACGCAAAAGCGCGTCTTTCTCAGCCCGCACCTTCGGATAATCTACAAAATCCCGCTCCCCACCAGCCTGATCAGCCGAGCGCTTTGGAACCCCAGGAATAAGGGTCAAATCCAAATAAACAGGATCGATCGCAATCGAACTAATCGCACTATACGGGCTATTCGTGTCATCTGTTTCATTAATAGGCAATAACTGAAGGAACTTAAGGCCTGCCTTCTGCACCCAAGGAAGAAAGCTGCGTAGGGATTTAATATCCCCAATCCCAAAGTCCCCTTCATGAGACAGTGTCCACAGTGGAACCAACATTCCCGCTTCTCTAGAATAATTCGTCATATCAGACATTTCTTTTTATTGCGTAAGTGAGGTTTTTAATTAGAGAAGGTTCGCACGTTTTAAGAGTGCCTCTTGTGAAGGCTCTCTCCCCATGAAGGCGCGGAATAAGTCTTGAGGAGGTTCTGAATTCCCCTTGGAGAGAACAGTTTCTCTGAATCGTAACCCGGTTTCCTTATCTACCACACCAGCGTCTCGGAAGGCGGTAAAGGCATCTGCATCTAACACTTCTGCCCATTTATAGGAATAATACCCAGCTGCGTATCCTGTCGGGCTAGAAAAGAGATGTGAAAACCTACGAAGCATACTCTTAGACTCGACCTTGAGCGGGACTTTATACGCGCTGATCAGTTCCTCCTCTAGGGTCTCACAAGACTTCGACAGGTCCAGAGCTGTATTGTGGTGTAACTCAAGATCGAGCTTACCAAACGCAAGTTGGCGCATAAACCCTGTGGCGCTCATATAATTGCGAGCCTTCGTGAGCTTATCAAACAACTCCTGAGGAATAGGCTCTCCTGTTTCGTAATGACCCGAAAAGTGTTGCAGAGCCTTCATATCCCAACAGAAGTTCTCCATAATCTGTGATGGAAGCTCTACAAAATCCCACGCCACATTTGTGCCAGCAAGCCCCTTAACCGCAACTTCACTGAGCAACTGGTGAATCAAGTGACCAAACTCATGGAAGATTGTTGTCACTTCATTATGATTCATTAAGGCAGGAGTATCGCCAATTGGCTTAGTCATATTCCCACAGATCAACCCCAAATGTGGCAGACGATTCTGACCATTCATCGGGGGTAACCCTGTCTCTAAGCAATTCATCCAAGCTCCCCCACGCTTCGTCTCACGTGGATGCCAATCGGCATAAAATTCTCCTAATAGCTCTCCTGAAACCTTATCCACCAAGCGATAAAAGGTAACCTCAGGATGCCACCCTTGGTGTGTCTCATCCGTTGTAATCTGAATGTCAAACAACTGCTCCGCTAAAGAGAACATCCCATTCATGACTTTGTCTAAGGGGAAATACGGACGTAACTCTTCTTCGTCAAAGTCAAACTCTTCTTTACGACGCTTCTCCGCCCAATAACTCAATTCCCACGGAGCCAATGGCGTGGATTCTTGGCTCGTTTTCTGCGCTTTGTAAGCTTGTAAGGAGACACTCTCCTCATCAAAGGCTCCCTTGATCTTGTCATGCAAATCTCCAACAAAGGACAATGCCTGCGCGCCACTCTTCGCCATTCTTCTGTTCAAGGCCCAATCTGCAAAGCTCTCAAACCCTAAGAGCTGTGCCTTACGCGTGCGTAGCGCAATAATTTCGCGGATCAACTCACTATTATCAAACTCGCCACTCGCGCCAATGCATTTGCTTGCCTCCCACAACTCCTTACGCAACGACTCGTCCTCCCCGTATTGCATCACAGGAAAGAGACTGGTGTGCTGAAGCGTAAAGCGATATTGCGGCTCTTCTTCAGAGCCAAACCCTTTCGCGAGCGCATCTGCCTTTGCCGCTTCAATTGCGGAATCTGGCAACCCTTTAAGGCGAGAGCGGTCTTCTAAAACAAGCTCCCAGCTATTGGTAGAGTCTAAAACATTTTCGGAAAACTTTTGCGTCTTCAGATTCAGCTCCGACTGGATTTTCGAGAACTCTTCTTTCTTATCAGCTTCAAGGTTCGCGCCCGAGTTAATAAACCCGTCACATGTCTCCTCGATATTACGCTGATAAATAGGCGCTAAGGTCTTCGCTTCGGCGGATTCACTATACGCCTTAAGCACGCTCCAGAGTTGCGTATCCAGAGGAATGCTAGAGCCAAACTCTGAGACAATCGGAAGCATCTTGTTGAGCTGCTCTCTCAGGGCATCGGAATTATTCACCGAATCCAAATGATTCACACGTCCCCACGCTCGATAAAGATCTTCTGTCGAAGCATCTAAAGCCGCAAAAGTCGACTCATATGTTAGCTCATCTAGAGACTGATTCTTAAGGTTTTCTAAGGCACTCTTGGCCGTCGCTAAACCTGTTTCTATCGCATCTTCGATTAGGTCTGGCGTCATCGCATCCCACGCAGGCGGGGAGGTTGGGTCTAAGAAAGGATTCATTACCCGTCCTTTTCTTTTATTTCGACCAAATTGTCAGTACATTTATTTGCTTGTTATGACTCTTAGAACATAGATAAGCCATTCATTCCTTATGTTTATAAAATGAAACGATTTATCATCCTGTCAGCCTTACTGACATTCAAGATTCGCGATATAGAGAGAGGATACTATATCTCAGCTCCTCATGCTGAAGCCCCTCACGATACTCATTACATCAAATTCAAAAAACTCCATCATCGATTCTATTACTATAAAGTAGAATCTCTATAAACCCAAG
>CAYUKP010000015.1:16509-19646 GCA_964445335.1 uncultured Verrucomicrobiales bacterium | reverse complement strand
CCCAAAAAGCAACCCAAAAAAAAACACATTTTACGTCTGTTTTTTCTTGCGTTTATCCAAAAATATGGGAATTTACCTCTGAATTAACGAAATAGTAGAATTTTTTTAATATCACCATAATAATGACACTCTAGAGACCAATGGGGGGCGCCCCATTGGTCTCTCTTTTTTATGAAAAAGAGTGGGTCATTCATCAAATCTAAGGCCGTCCCCCCTCAGCCAAAACAGTCCCAAAATCTCGTCGCAATAGTACGGGTTTCTATCGAGCCACTTCCTTCTTACAGACTCTCAGCAAGAGGACATCATATGCTTCCTGCATAAAACTTTCACAAGTCTGACAAGTTCATAACTCACTTTTGTTTCGACCCAACGCAATAAATTTAAACAAAAATATCAAAAAATCATTTTTTTTAATCTTTTGTTTGAAATAACAATCTAATTGAGTTAATAATAAATTATTGAAAAAACAAAGACACCCTTCTGCATTGCTAAAATTTGCTACGAAAATACTCTCGAAAACATATCATAAGAAGAATCCTCCCGTCGAAATATCTCATCATCGCCCCACGGTTGGATTAGCACTCTCTAGCGGAGGGGCGAGGGGCCTATCACATATTGGCGTCTTACAAGTGCTAGAAGAAGCGGGTATTACGATTGATGCAATCGCTGGATCTAGCATGGGTGCATACATTGGGGCTCATGTTGCCAAAGGTGTCTCGACTTCAGCCATGTTAGAGGTAGCCGATAGTATCAAAGATAAGTCCGACCTTTGGAAGATTGCAGACCCTGTTATCCCTCCTACGACCGGATTTCTCAAGGGCGAAAAAGTCACGGCTCTTCTAAGAAATACAATCGGCGATCCAATGTTTTCTGAACTCAACATGCCTTTCTTTGCTGTCGCGTTTGATTTAGACTCTCGAGAAAAGATTGTCTTTAATAAAGGAAACGTAGTCCATGCCGTACATGCGAGTTGTGCAATCCCTGGGATCATTACTCCTGTAATGGTTGATAATAGAAGGTGTGCCGACGGAGGAGTGGTCGACCCTGTGCCTGTTTCCGTTCTCAAGGAGCGTACGAAAGTCGACTACATTATCGCGGTTTCTCTCCTCCCAACCTTAGAAGACATGCAGGAAAGACGCACGATCCGAGAAGCCGAAGACCTCACGAAAACCTTTCGTACCAAGTTTCTTACCTCACTGAATAAAAACACGAATGTCTTTGCGCCAGGCAATACAGTCGATACACTACGACAGAGTATTAAGGCAGCCCAGGCTCAGATTGCGCATTCCGCATGTGAACAGGCAGACATTACCATTCGCCCTGATTGCTACAATCTTCCTTGGCACTCTTTTGACGCCCTTGATGATGTCGTAGAAGCTGGGAGAGTCGCAACGCGCTTGCAGCTTCCACACATCAAGCAACATCTAGCGTCTCTGAGTTCCCCCACCCTTAACCACTAACCCTCAATATAACTTACAGATTACGAAATGAAAAAAAATGACTGGTGGAAGACCGCCACACGAGAAGAAATAGAAGCTTACCAGGGTAAACAATTACACTGGTATCTAAAAAACAGAATCATCCCCTTTACCAGTCATTACAAAAAGGTCTTCGAAGAAAACAATCTGACCCCTAATGACATTAAGTCTGTCCATGACTTACGCAAGATCCCATTCACTCATAAGCGAATGTTTGATAATCCACGGGACTTTGTCATCATTCCTGAAGAGGAAGTCCTGAAGAAGCAAAAGTCCACCCTTCTCAAGGTTCTAAAACACGGACCGAAAGGAGTCAAAGACGTCCTTGATCGTGAACTACGCCCAATCTTTATGACCTCCACGACAGGAAGGTCTTCCGAACCAGTTCCCTTTACCTACACGCAGCATGACATCGCAACCTTAGAGGAATGCGGTCGACGCATTGCAGATCTTGCCCAGGCTAAGCAGGACTACAAGATGGTTAATGCCTTTCCGTTCGCACCACACCTCGCCTTCTGGCAAGGGCACTATACAAGTATCGGAATGAACATGTTTACCCTCTCTACTGGTGGAGGGAAGACGATGGGAACTGATGGAAACTGTCGGGTGATTTCTAAAATTAACCCTGAGGCCATTATCGCCATGCCGACCTTCATGTACCACCTTATGCAACACGCTGTGGAGCTAGGGCTCAAATGGGATAACCTCAAGGTTCTCGTCATGGGAGGAGAAAAGGTCCCAACGGGGATGCGCAGAAAACTCCAAGAACTTACCGCTGCTCTCGGGGCTCCTAAGATCAACGTCGTTTCCACCTACGGGTTTACTGAAGCCAAAATGGTGTTTGTAGAGTGTATCACAGGTAATCATGATGAACAGTCTGGATACCACCTCTACCCTGATAAGTGCATCGTCGAAGTCGTAGATCCTGACACAGGCATTCCCGTCCCAGATAACACAGGAGGTGAAATTGTTTATACCTCTCTCGATGCACGAGGAACCTCGGTCTTACGCTACCGTACTGGCGATATAATCGAAAATGGAATCACATGGGAGCCTTGCCCTCACTGTGGCTCCACAGCCCCTCGCCTGATGGGCAAAATCTCCAGAGTCTCTGACATCCGACGACTCAATATCTCCAAGCTCAAGGGGAATCTCGTAGACTTCAATAAACTCGAACACCTCCTCGATGACAACAAAGACCTCGGAGCATGGCAGATTGAGATCCGAAAACAAAATGATGACCCCTTAGCCGTGGACGAACTCATCGTACACATTGTTCCTATGGAGAAAGGAAACGAAGAGACTCTCGCCACCATTATTAAGCGCCATATGAGACAAGAAACGGAAATCACGCCTAATGAAGTCATGATTCATACCTGGGCTGAAATGAGAGAACTACAAGGCGTCGGACGAGAACTCAAAGAACAGAAGGTGGTCGATAATAGACCTAGATTAGATACTTAACCCCATAATAACCCACATGAAACCAATTTACATTTATGCCGGAACCCGGACGCCATTCTGCCGAATGGGTTCCTCTCTCTCTAGCCTCACCTCCGATGATTTAGGGAGAGAGGCTGTCTCAGCTCTCCTCACCCAAACCAATCTCGACCCGTCGGTCATAGATGAGGTCATCATGGGGTGTGTCTGCCAACCCGC
>CAYUKP010000015.1:0-16409 GCA_964445335.1 uncultured Verrucomicrobiales bacterium | reverse complement strand
GAGTTCCACCTCAGCCGTGAGGAGCTAGATACCTTTGCCAATGCATCGCATCATAAAGCCATAAAGCATGCGGAACTGAGAGCCAAGGAAATCTCTGCTATTCATTCCACAGGACAACTTGTAGAGGCAGATAACGGGGTTCGTGCCGATAGCTCTGTTGAAAAGCTCAGTCAACTCAAACCCGTATTTGACCGCAAGACTGGAATAGTTACCGCCGGTAATAGCTCTCAAATCACTGATGGCGCCGTGGCTCTACTCATTGGATCAGAGGAAGCGGGTCAAACACACGGCCTCACTCCTATCGGGAGAATCGTGGAGTACGCCCATACGGGGTGCGATCCAGAGCGGATGGGGTTAGGCCCCGTAAAGGCGATTGCTGAAGCTAGCCGCAGAGCAAACCTTTCGCTGGATCAAGCTGACCTCGTGGAAATCAACGAAGCCTTTGCGGCTCAAGTCCTGGCCTGTACTAAGGCTCTGTCTCATGAGAAATACGCCAAGCAAGCGGGACTCTCAGAAGCTATAGGTGATATCCCTGTGGAGAAACTCAATCGCCTCGGAGGCTCAATCGCTCTCGGCCATCCGGTGGGAGCTACTGGTGCCCGCCTCGTCTTAACCGCCTTAAACCAACTCAAAGAAACTGGGGGGAAACGCGCTCTGGTCAGTGCCTGCGTCGGAGGAGGTCAAGGCACCGCAATCTGGCTCGAAACCCTATAATACAACTGAATGAATCAAACATCTTACACAAACATTACACTCACACACGATAAGTCTTCGGGCATCGCTTCTCTTGTTTTTGATAGACCCAATGCGAGCGCAAACCTCTTTGATCAACAAACCTTAGAGGAGTGCATTTCGGCCACAGTGTCTCTCAAGAACAATCCTGATGTTAAAGGGCTTATCATCTCCTCGGCTAAACCAAAGATCTATATCGCTGGGGCAGACCTCAAAACCCTATCACAACTCAAAGGAGACGCCATCGCCCAAATCATCGATTTAGGCCAACAAATGGCGGACACGATTGCGTCTCTCCCCTTTACTACCGTAGCCGCTATCAATGGCGCTTGTGTGGGAGGTGGATACGAACTCGCTCTTGCTTGTGATTGGCGTGTCGCCTCTGATAGCTCCGCAGTAAAAGTCGGCTTACCTGAGACCAAGCTCGGCATCCTTCCGGGCTGGGGAGGGTCGACCCGCTTACCACGTCTCATCAGCCTACCCAAGGCGCTTCCGCTCATCCTCTCTGGCAAACTTCTCAATGCTAAGGCCGCAAAGCGCAAGGGGTTGATCGATGAATACTGTCCGCAAGAAAACCTCCCCCATCTGGCGTCTCGTTATGTCACAAAGGGGAAGCGTAGCCTCCCGTCGTTCAAAAAGTTTCACAACCCACTCAGTGTCGCAGTTATCAAATCACAGGCCACTAAAGATTTACTGAAGAAAACTCATGGGCATTACCCAGCGCCTTTGGCGGCCTTAAACGTTGCCTGCCGAGGGATCACAACCAGTATTGAGAAGAGCCTCAGCTATGAGAAAGAAGAATTCCTCAAGCTCACCGAAACTACAATCAGTGCCAACCTTATAAAACTCTTCTTCCTCAGTGAAAAGGCGAAGAAAGCAAAAATCGACCTCGCTGAAGGTCATGAGGCACCTGCGATTCATACAGTCAGCGTCATTGGGTCAGGCGTCATGGGAGCAGGAATAGCCTACTGGTTAACCAGTCGAGGATTCCCAACCCTACTTAAAGACCTCAATGGAGAGGCTCTCGCAAAGGGAGTATCTAGCATTCATAAGCTCTACCAACAGGCGGTGTCTCGTCATGTCATGTCAAAGACGCAAGCTCGTAAGAAAGCAGACCTTCTCACGAGCACAACCCAGAACACACCTCTCCACCAAGACCTCATCATCGAGGCCGCTGTAGAGGACTTGGAGATCAAAAAGAAAATCTTCCTACAACTTGCGGCGCAATCTCGTCCAGATACCATCTTGGCCACCAATACGTCTGCGCTTCCGATTTCTGAAATTGCCCTCGCCACCCCCCAACCAGAGCGTGTTGTTGGGATCCACTTTTTCAACCCTGTCCATCGCATGCCGTTAGTAGAAATCGTCAAAACTGACTCGACTTCTCCTGAAACTCTAGCTGCGACTCTGACCTTTGTTCAAAAAATCGGCAAGACACCTATCATTGTCAAGGATAGCCCAGGCTTCCTCGTAAATCGCGTCTTGGTACCCTACCTGATCGAGGCTGCAAAACTCTTTCTGTCAGGAGAAGATCCTCAACAGATTGATCAAGCGATGTTAGAGTTCGGCATGCCTATGGGGCCTATTCGCTTACTAGACGAGGTAGGTCTCGATGTAGGAATGCATGTTGCCAACACTCTTGCTTCCGCCTTCCCTGACCGGATGTCAGTTCCCGACCTCTTACCAGAAATGATCGAGAGAGGATGGCTTGGGAAAAAGTCAGGGAAAGGGTTTTACCTTTACGAAAACGGTAAACAAAAGACCGTAAACCCGGAGGTTCTGACATATCAAGCCTCCTCATCACAGAAAACAGACCGCGCAACAATCGGACAGAAGCTCAGTCATATGATGACTGCGGAAACTCAATTGTGTGTCGATGAGGGCGTGGTTGCATCCCCCGAAGAGGCCAATCTTGCAATGATTTTGGGCACAGGATTTGCCCCATTTCGCGGAGGGCCTCTCTCATAACAACCCCACTCATAAAATACATGATAGATACACATTCCATTCCCGTAGATACAATTATTCCCCCCTCACAACGTGTCAGCCCAGAACGCAAACCTGACGCCTATCCTCCTCTGGTCTCTAGATCTACTCTAGATGTCAAAGACCTGCAACAAACCCTCGATGGATCACAAGCTGCAGTACGAAACTGGATGCGTGACATTTTAGGGTCAGAAGCTCTGACACCTCGCGCCTTTGACTCGACTGAGGATGAGAGAGAAACCGTCCTACGCTGGTGTCAAGTGCTCGCAGACAAAGGGGTCGGAGCCAAACTATTCCCCAAGGAATACGGAGGAGATCAAGATCTAGCAGGCTTCTTTGCATCCTTTGAGATGCTCGCCTACCATAATCTCAGTCTCACGATCAAATTTGGAGTCCAGTATGGTCTCTTTGGAGGGTCTGTTCTCAACCTAGGAACAGCAAAGCATCATGAACGCATCCTCTCGGACTGTAATACGCTGAAGCTGCCTGGGTGCTTTGCCATGACAGAGCTCGGACACGGATCAAATGTCAGACAGATCGAGACCACAGCAACCTATTGTCATGAGAGCCAAACCTTTGATATTCATTCGCCCTCGTGGTCTTCGGGTAAAATCTACATCGGCAACTCTGCCAGAGATGGCGAAATGGCCTCTGTCTTTGCTCAGCTCCATATAAACGGCGAAGATAAAGGAGTTCATGCCTTCTTAGTCCCCATTCGTGATCCACAGAAAAACCTCTTACCCGGGATTCACATTGATGACAACGGGCGTAAAATCGGCCTCAATGGGGTCGACAATGGTCTTATCTGGTTCGATCATGTGACCGTCCCGAAAGGAGCCCTTCTTGATCGCTTTGCTAAAGTGGACGACCAAGGGCAATGGAGTAGCGAAATCGAAGGTGATAGTAAACGATTCTTCACGATGCTCGGAACCCTTGTAGGCGGACGTATGAGTATTGCTGGCACAGCGGTCAAGGCCGCCCAAAAGGGACTGACCATCGCGACAAAATACGCGCACCGTCGCCGCCAATTCGGTGCCGAAGGTGCGCCTGAAACTCTCATTATAGACTACCCTACTCATCAGCGTAGGTTAGGAGCGGGGCTAGCCTCCACGATTGCACTGTCCTTTGCTATCCAAGATCTCACGTCATTACATCACCTTAACGAAGGGCAAACTACCCGTACGGTAGAAACCCGCGCAGCAGCACTCAAGGCGTATGCTACATGGGAAAGTATGGACATTCTACAAGATTGTCGCGAAGCCTGTGGTGGTGAAGGTTATCTCTGGAAAAACCAGATTGGCGAGCTAAAAGCTGATCTCGATGTCTTTACGACCTTTGAGGGAGACAATACCGTTCTCATGCAACTTGTAGCCAAAGGGCTCTTTGCAAACTTACGTGAGCGGTTCAAATCTGGAGAACTCACCCCAAGTAAAGTTGTTATTACTAGCCTCAGAGGACACCTTCGTAAAGTCTCCTTACAAGGGATTCGACCGAATTGGCATGACCTCAACATGATCGGAGACCTCCTTCTTGCGAAGGAAAACGGGATGACACTAGACCTCGCACAAGTCATGCGTAAAAAGCGTAAGCAAGGATTCACTACTAATGACTTAATGATCGAACACCAGCTCGACCTTATTGCATTGGGGAAAGCCTACGCAGAGCGCCTGGCCTTCCAATCGATCACAAACAAATATTTATCACTCGTAGAAGGTCACGAAAACACGAAAATCATCAAGACCTTAGCCCTAAGCTTTGGAATCGAGCGAATCCTAAGAGCCCCCTCTTGGTTCTACAACGCTCACTACCTCAATGCCGAAAACTATAAAAACGCCACTTCAGTGCTACATCATACTTATGACCAGATCGCTGAAGTCTCTCTAGATATCGTAAATGCATTTGGAATTCCGACATCAAACCTTACGGCACCTATTGCGCAAGATTAGCTCTAATCGTGATTAGTTCTCCCTAATACCCCCTTTTACTTCTCCGCCTTTCCCTTGATATACTCAAGGGTGAGTGATGGATCTAAGTACTGTTCAATCTCCAGTAATGTATCATATGCTTCATATTCCACATTAAACTGGTTGATTTGGGTGGTCGAACCATAAATTGAATACAGGTCAGGTTCATTTACCCAAGCTTTAGCACTTTCCTCTAAGGTCAGAAAGTGTGCGCCGTCTAAAAATAGTTTGCATTGCTCTACACTAACCTTCAAGCGCGAGGATAATATATCAATGACTTCATCTAATTTGCTATCGTCTTTGATATAATCTAGCACCCTATACCACACCTTCACAACTTTGGCCCACTCTTCACGATTTTCCTTAAGGCTTACAGGGTCTACAAACAGCATATCATAAATAAGTCCTGGGACATCTGCGCTCGTATATAAAACATGAGCTCCATCCGTGGCCTCAAGGGCTTTGGAGCAGACAGGCTCCCAAGCAGAAATCGCTTTCACTGCCTTAGCCGATAGAACTTCTGGAGTTCTACTCGTAGGACAATTGTAAACCTTTACATCTCCGGCCTTCATCCCGTGACTTCTTAACCCGTGTAGAAAGAGAAGATGACTCACATATTTAAGCTCAAGTGCAACACGCCTCCCTTTTAGATCTTGAAAGGTTTTGATGTCTTCACTAACGATGACCTTGTCATTGCCTGCCGAATAATCATTGATAAGAATTCCTACAGTCGGAGTCCCTTGAGAGGCTGTAACGAGGGCGTCACCGTTCGTCATACAGACCCCTTGAATCTCTCCATTTTGGTAAGCCTCAATAGAAGAAGTATAATCCATCCAAAGGAGCTCTACTTCTGCTTGCTCTTCATGAAACCAGTCTTTAGCAATTGCTATTTCCCATGCGACCCAACCAATCCAATCGCTGTATCCAATTTTCAAAGGTTTAGCCTTCAGTGAAAGGCTTGCGTGGCAAAAAAATAATAAAAGAAAAGGCAAATGGCGTTTCATATAAAGAAAGCTTGTGTTGAGTGTCTATGAAATGGAAATGTTATAAAGAATGCTTTTGAGTTTTTGGATTTCTAAAGGCTTCGTCAAAAAGTCATTCATACCTGCGTCAAAACAACGTTTCTTTTGTTCAGGGAAGGCGTTAGCAGTCAGAGCAATAATTTGCGGCTGCGTTATGCGTCCGCCTAACCCTCGAATGGCTTTCGTCGCAGATACTCCATCAAGAACAGGCATTTCCATATCCATAAGAATGACATCATAAGCTTTCTGACTAGCCTTCTCAAAGGCTTCCTTTCCATTTTCTACATAATCCGCAGTTAAAGAGAGTTTTCTCAAAATTTTAGCTAAAAGTAAGCGGTTCATCTTATTATCATCCGCAACCAGAATATTTAAGTTTAATGGCTGATTCTCAGAAGCTATTTTATTTGTTATTTCGGCCATTACCTGATCGTTAGGCAATAACAACTGGATGAGTTTATGCTTAATAACAGATGGATCTAAAGGCTTAAGAAGGTGGTCTAAAAATATCTCGGGAAGAGATGTGGAGGAGTAACCTTTGAGATCAGAGAGTGCCACCATAATAGGACTCCCTGCCAGGGACTCAATGAAAGAAAGAGAATCAGATTCATCCTCTTGGATATACTCCATGATGACCAAATCATAGTGAGCCGTGATTAACCTCTGCGCTTGAGAAAGGTTAGGCACTGTCGTAATTTCTAGCCCCCAGACGTTAAGCATATTTTTCATCAGGGTACGGTTTAGAGGTTCAGAATCTATGAATAGAATAGATTTGCCTTTCAAGGCTTCTGGAATAAAGGTTTCATGAAAGGTTTTACTGCCCTTCTCAGGAGTGAGAGGTATAGCCAGAATAAATTCTGTTCCAGAGTGTTTAACGGAACGGCAGGTAAGATCACCACCGAGGATACGCGCTAACTTTTTAGATATAACCAACCCTAACCCTGTTCCTCCATAATTTTTTTGTACGGAACTGCTCGCCTGAGAAAATACTTTGAAGAGTTTGCTCCGTTCTTCTTCAGTCATTCCTATTCCCGTATCCTTTACAATGAACCGCACAGTCCAGACGCCTCCCTTTTTCTTATCCGCCTCTACTTGGATAACAATAGAACCCTTATGAGTAAATTTCACAGCATTACCGACCAAATTCGTAATGACCTGCTTAATTCTAAACGAATCTCCTTTCCATGAAGATGGAATGTCAGGAGGAATACTGTAAGCGAGAGAAAGCCCTTTTTTGGAAGCTTGTTCAGAAATTAATTTGAGAGGTCTAATGAAGCAAGAGTCTAGCGAGAATACCTCATTTTCCGTCTGGATGCCATCCGCTTCTATTTTAGAATAATCTAAAACATTATTAATTATGCTAAGCAAAGAATCACTACCTCCTCTAATAAAGGATACAAGCTCTTGTTGTTGAGGAGTAAGGGGCGTCTCATGCAGAAGCGTCGACATTCCAGTCACTGCGTTCAAAGGCGTCCGAATCTCATGGCTCATTGTCGCTAGAAAAGCACTTTTGGCTCTACTCGCCGCATTGGCCTTCTTTACACTTTGTTCCAACTCTTTTTGAGTATTTACCAAATCCTTAATATGCATCCGCGTCACAATAACAATCAAAAGAATAATGATACCAAAGGAGGTAATGATTGCGTATTGTAACATGTGGTATGATGCTCCAGCCTCCTTAACGTAAAGGCTGACGAGTTCATCCATACTCTCAAGGAAGGCCACCTTATAGATAGATGTAAGGCTTAAAATATCTTTATTATTCGTCTCGATATACTCATCAATCGAAGAAGTAAATCCCTTGTAGAGAACCAACGCTTCTTTTTCTTTCTTAAGGATAGTAATCGTACTCAGACTCCCCATATTGAGTTCGCCTTTGGTTCTATCCATAACTCGATGAGCTTGTCTAAACTCTTCTAAACTCTCTGTCAGTCGGTTAAGGTTTGTATTATTCCCAGCTTGATTCAAGTTGGAGAAATGCATGTAAGCGGACTCCGTAATTGCATGACAGAGAGCTGACTGCTTACCTGCCATGTTAATAATCGCATTATTTTGATCCTGTGTGTTAGAAAAGCGGTACAGAAAAACCAAACAACACGAGATTAGTAAAAGTATTAATATTGCAGTAATGGTGAATTTTTTCACCAACGAGGTAACGAAAAAGCCTTGTATTTTTTCACCTTCTTGAATGTCATCACCATCAATCCCGTACACTACTTTAATAAATACAATTATAGGGTCTCTGTCAAACATTCGCTCAAGTCTGCCTTATTTAACTTCTCTCTGATGTGGTGTTTGTTCACAGCCCCTTGACATATTACTGAATTAAAAGTAACAAAAAACCCCTCTCGTCTAGAAGAGGGGGGGAATCAAAGTTTTAAGCGTAACCTAGCGATGATATGTTAACCACCTGTTCTTGGTCCACGCTTTTTCTTAGGTTTAGCGTCACGCATCTGGTGACTATTGCTTTGTTGGCTTCGAAGAGCGTCTTGCTTCTTCTGCATTTCCTCAGCTTGCTTTTGGAGACGCTCTAAGAACCCTCCTCCAGAGGCAGGATTGTTAACAACTTTCTTCTTTTTGAGTTCAGGCTCAGGCATCTTTTTCACAATCCATGTTTGGAAGATCGTAAAGATATTAGAAGTCGTCCAATAGAGGGCTAGAGCTGAAGCAAAGTTGTAACAAAAGACAAACATCATAAATGGCATGATACGCATCATCATCTTTTGTGAGGCATCGGCAGACTGGGTAGGATTCATGGACATCTGAATCATCATCGTAATCAACATGAAAATAGGCAGAAGGTTAACCGAGATGTCCGCACCAAAGAGAGGAATATCAAATAGGTGATCTGGTTGAGAAAGGTCGTCAATCCAAAGGAAACCTTCATGACGAAATTCTACAGCACTCTTGAGCATTGTAAATAGACCAAAGAAAATAGGGATTTGACCTAACATTGGTAGACATCCCCCCATTGGGTTAATACCATATTCCCCAAAAAGCTTCATTTGTTCCATCTGCACCTTTTGAGGGTCATCTGGGTATTTTTCCTTAAGCTCCTTGATCTTAGGCTGAAGCTTAGACATACGCTTCATATTACGTGTGGAAACATTGTGGAGCGGCCACATAAAGCTTCTAATAACGAGGGTCAAGGCGATGATTGAAAGCCCCCAAGCATATCCGCCTGCAAATTTAGAGAAAATAACATTATGTAAGAATGTGAGGATGTTGTTCAGAATCCCTGAAATCGGCTTAAAAAAGCCATAGTTCATGACGAGCCCACCATTAGGCTCAATCTTCTTCAGCGTTTGGTAATGCTTAGGTCCGGCATAAAGCTCAAAGTTAAACTGTTCGCGGCCACTGCCCCCCTCGATGATTTCATCAGGTAAAGAAACAGCTAAAGAGATTTCGTTTTTGAGTCCACCTCCAGCTTGTTCTGCAATTTTTACCTCTCTAGCACGAGCGATGTAACGAGCATCGTATTTCTCCTGAGGTGTAATGAAACAGGTAAAAAACTGATTACCTACACCGGCAAAAGCCATTCCATCGATATCATCATTTATGAGCTTAAGCTTAGAGCCAAAAAGGGACTTTTTAAGTGGGTTAGATTTGATCTTCTTATACCCCTTATTAGAGAGAAAGTAATATCCAGACTGATCTGGCAGCTCTCCCTTATATAGTGGAGCCGCACCACCTATGTAGAGATTGTAGTTTGAAGCCTCAATGCTATCTTCCTTAGGATTTTCAATAGTAAGCTTGAGCTTCAGGCGATAATCCGCTCCTTCTACATCTGCCTGCACGAACGACCAGGCTTTTTGAATAACAGTTCCGTTAGCAAGTTTACCTAAGAAGGTAATGGAGTCATCGCTTTGCTTGGTGATACGGTAGCCAGCTTCTAAGGTCACGCCTGATCTCTTCTCCAGAGAGCAGATACTTTTCATCCCAAATCGGTTAAGGGATACTGGAACGTCAAGCTGATTAACTTCGTGTTGGTTTCTGAACTCTACACGATCAATAGCACCAGTGGCCGTAGAGAACCTAAAGATGGCATGTTCATTACTAAGCGTAACTTCTTCAGCCTTAAAGTCCTCAGGAAGTGAGACTTTAGCAACAGCTTCTTCTTTTTCCCTGGCCTGCTCGACAATGCTCTCAGGACTTGCGTTCTTCGCTAAATTTTTGGCCGCGATTGCTTCCCTATTCTTAGAAGAATATTGCATTTGGAACATAATCAGCACAAAGGCTAAAGTCATTCCGAAGATTGAAGTTTTATCCAGTTTCATTCGTATTTAGTAGTTGTTGGTGGGCGATCATCCAAATCGGGTACAGGGTCATAACCACAGCCTCCCCAAGGATGACAGCGTAAAATTCGTTTTATTCCCAAAAGCAGTCCATTTGCGATACCATGCCGTTCAATCGCCTCGTGACAATAATGCGAACAAGACGGAGTATACCGACACATAGGCTTTCCCCCATTAGCTACACGAAGTATTGGAGAAAGCACACATTGGTAAAACCGAATACATGCTTTGAGAACCTTTTTTATAATCTTTCTAATAATTCGTTTCAGACTTAAATTTGTTGCTCGATTGCATCCATTAACGTTGCTCTAGCTTAAGTTTGTCACACAATGCCTTAATCAAGGCACTATGCGCAGCCTCAACTTCCTTGGCTTTCAAACTCTTCTCGGCAGATCTATAGTCTAACCTAAAGGCTAGTGACTTACGATCCGCGCTGAGCTTCTCTCCTGAAGGATCATAGAAGTAATCAAAGCAGGTGTAATCTACAAGCAGAGGTTCATTTTTCTTTTTAATGACCTCCTCGATTTGTGCAGCCGTGACCGAAAGTGGACATTCAAGAGCAATATCACGAGAAGACCCTTGGAAACGAGGGAGCGCTGTTGCCTTGCGTGAAGTGTTGCGGTATTGAATCAACTTCCCAAGATCCAGTTCTGCTAGATACAGAGGATGGGTGATATCACAAGATCTCTGGACTTGCGGATGTAACTGAGCAAAGGCTCCGATATTCTTCCCATCTAGGAGGATTTCCGCCCCCAACAAGAAACCTTTCTTCTCACGAGCTTTCAATTGAATCTTCCCATTAGGGACAAGACTAGAAATCACACCTTTTAAATCAAAAGCATCGTAAATTTCCTCCGATGTATTCCATCCCTTAACTGTTCGGCTTCCACCCAACACAAGAGCAATGTGATCACTCTCTAAGTCTTTGGCCTTACCGCCTCCTGCATTTCTAAAGACTCGACCACTCTCAAAGAAACGGAATGCTTTGGCTCCTTGTCTCGCATTACGAGTAGCTGTAGCCACTAGACCTGGCGTCAAACTTGGCCTCATGACGCTATAATCTGCACTAAGGGGAAGAGACACTTTAATCAAATCTCCATCTAACATATGCTTAATCGGAAGAGCATTCTCAAGGGAGGCTATTGCAGGATCTAGCGAAGTCTCGGCAATCAACTTAATCGTATTGGCTTCATAAAACCCCTGCCCCACGAGATGTCTCTTCAGAGCCATAGTGCCATCATAGAGAGTGTCTTCCTTCGAAGGAAGAACGACTACCGAAGAAACCTTGGAGGAAATCTTATCAAGGCCTTCGAGCCTCACAACTTCTTCTACGAGGTCAATAGGACGCGTCAAATCTTGACGATAAGCTGGAACCCCCCATTGCTCCCCCTCTTGTTGGAGCCCGAGCGCCTTAAGGTGCTTCTCAGCAGACTCCATAGTGATGTTACCTCCTGACACACGGTCTAATAGAGCTTTGGGAAGAGTCAAAGCCGGCAAACTCTCAGGCAACTGGCCTGCGACTGTTGGAGCTTGAGCAGAACCTCCGGCTAATTGGGAGATTAATGCTAAAGCCAAATCACGCGCAGCTTCAATAGATTCAAAGTCTACTCCTCGCTCGAAGCGATAGGAAGAATCCGTAGTAAGGTTCCCCAAACGTCTCGCTGTACGTCTAACTCTACTAGGAGTAAAATAAGCCGCTTCGAGAATAATATCCTGAGTCTCAGACGTAACTCCTGAATCCAACCCTCCAAGGACACCCGCTAAGGCTAAAGTCTGTCCAGATGAATCTGAGATAACACAATCATCTGCAAAGAGTGTATAATCCTTCTCGTCTAGCCCTTTAAAGACATCTCCTTCATTGGCATTTCGAACAACTAAGGCGCCCGAGACCTTAGCGGCATCAAAGGCATGAAGAGGTTGTCCTGTCTCGTGAAGAACATAGTTGGTGATATCTACGACACAATTAATAGACTTCACTCCGATCGCTTCTAATTTTTCAACTAACCATTCAGGTGAGGCGTCTACCTTTACGCCATTCACTCGCGTGTAGGAATAGTAAGGACTAGCGGAAGATTCTGTCACTTCAACTTGTGTAAGCTCACCTACGACCGAAACATTTGAGGTCACCTCATACGGAAGAGGTTTAGGCTCTTGTCCAATAATCGCGCCCAACTCACGCGCCATTCCTGAGTGCGAGAGGCAATCTGGACGATTAGGCGTCACCTCTAAGTCCAAAATAGTATCACCTGAATAGAGAGAGCTTAGCTTCGTTCCGACCTCAAAATCAGAGGGTAAGATCATGAGGCCGTCTTCTTCATCTACTAGACCAATCTCTCCTGCCCCGCAGAGCATACCTTTGGAATCCACACCACGTAAGACGCCATCCTTAATGACAAACCCACCTCCTAGATCTGCTCCAGGCAAGGCGCAAGGCACCTTATCACCCACCTCATAGTTGCGAGCACCACAAACGATCTGACGCAAAGCACCCTCGCCTGCATCTACCTGACAAATGTTCAACTTGTCTGCATCCGGATGGGGTGTCTTTTCCTTCACCTGTGCAACCACGATTAAATCCGAAGGAATTCCTTTGTGCTCAACTCCTTCTACCTCAACTCCTGCAAAGGTCAGCAAGTCAGATAATTGATCAATGGTATAACGAGTAAGGTCTAAGCGCTCGGAAAGCCAATTAAGAGAAAGTTTCATAAAAAAATTTTGCCTGTATTTCCATGCTTTCGTCATCAAGGTCAAGGGTGTTTTTAGGTTCTTATAGAGGCCGCGCGCATTGATCTGAAACCTTCGTAACCATTGCCCCTAATTCATCCCACTCTTTACTCGTATGATGTTTTCACAAAAAACTAGCACTCATGTTTACACGGAAGGTATGGAGAAGCCGTTTTAAGATATAACACATTGATCTCAAGACATGCTCTTTCGTTTTCTAAAAAGAAATTTAAGCGATTTAATCTTTACACCACTTCTCACTCTAGTGTTTATGAGAGTAGCTATGAATAAAAGTGAGCTTATCGAAGCCGTATTAGGAAACCTTGGGGAAGACGCAACAAAGAAAGATGCTGAACAAGCTGTTTCAGCTGTTCTTAATGCTATCGCTGAAGGCATTAAAACAGACAGAAAAGTACAAGTTATCGGATTTGGAACATTTGATGTCAGAGAGCGCCCAGCAAGAGAAGGTCGTAACCCAAAAACAGGAGAGAAGCTTCAAATCGCTGCTTCAAAAAATGTTGGCTTCAAAGTTTCTTCTAACTTAAAAGCTGAGCTTTAATCACTCCTCTATATATTCTCTCAATAGAGAGAATAAAAAACGCCACATTATTGAGCAATGTGGCGTTTTTTTTAAATGAATGAAATAACTTCATTAAGAAGGAGTTTTTACCACTTCACTCCTAGACTTCAAGAGGACTTCTACCGAATATTTCGAGACCTCAAAGATTTTGCCTGCAAGGCTTTGCTCAAACGCGAGCTTCTTTTTCAGTTGATCTGACGCATCCTCCCCCAAACTAGCCTCTAGGGCAAACTTCATCAGAACTTTATCTGAGTCCTTAAGATCCTTTGGAGTAAAGTCTATTGTATAAACAAAACCCTGCTCCGTTCGTAAAGTAACCCTCTTGGTATTCTCTGAAGAGCTCAACCCTTCAGCGGCTTCAGTAGAGATCACATCATTAAACCTAAGATACCCTAAAGCCTGTTTCATAGGCTTCACTGTTGTATCATTGACCTCTCCCTGTAAAGGAGCAGAAAGCGCAAACTCACCATTCGCATCCTCACGTGAAATCGCCCAATCAACCGTCTCTAACTCCGCTACCTTACTAGACTGGATCGAGACAATATTCTCTACCTTGAGAAACTCGTCAGATAACCAAACCTTCGGGTGAGCCTTTACTTCAGTCAGACTTTCATCAATGACATAAATGTTATCCACATCTTCAGGAAATCTAACATATTGCCCAAGAGAAGCCCCTGCGCCCCCCATCAAAGCACTCATAGGATTCCCTTGAGATTGACCTTCGATTACCTTACCTAAAGTAAGATGAGCCAACTCCTTACCCTTGGAGTCTTTGAGAAGGACTCTTACGCCACTTAATTCTGCAATATCGCTTTCAGAATCTACTCCAAATCGCCTCTCAAAGCTCTTACCAGCCTCAAAGGCTTGCGTGATATTTAAATCCCTCAAATTCGCAAGCAACGCACGTAAGGACTCCACATTGGCGAGATAATCGTTACGCTCACTCACTCGCCATACTCCTTTGTCGTCTGAATGTAGCGTTGTCACATGAGTTGCGTTACGTAACTCAATCATCTGAACCTTATCAAAAGCCACTTCAGACAAAGGAGTCTCTCCCACTTGATAAGCTGAGGTGCTATGCTCTTCCCTACTCTTAGACACTTTGATGCCTATAACCACAAAGGCCAACACCACCACAAGTGTATATAACTGTACTAAAGTTTTGATCTTCATATAATAATTCTAATGTCTTTTTTTACTATTTAGCTCTGCTTGCGGAACGACGCTTGGAATATACGACCAGCCCAAGGATTAAAACAAGAAGAGGGATCAAGACCGCATTAAATAAGGTAACATTGCCAGCTAACCTATCTTTCTGCTTCTTCAGGTCTTTTTGTAATTCACGAAGTTGTTTGGAGAAATTTACCTCTTGAGCACGCAACTCAATTATTTCTTTTTGTTGCTCGGGGCTCAAAATAAGGCTTTGATCATTTTGCTTCTGTGCCTGCAGCTGATTAATTCTCTCTGCGACTTTCTCACGCTCAGCCTGCAGGGCATTCATCTTTTCTCCAGCACTTTTCTCAAAGGCCGCTTCCATCTCTTGAATCAAGGTAAAAGGGCGTCGGGACGCTGCTCTAGATCGCGATCCTATCAGATGCTTAGATCCGGCTGACATATCGATAATGTTCTGCAACAAGGCCGCATTACTCCCTTGAGGGCTAACCATCTGCATCCCCAAGATATTCTGACGTGTATAAGAAAACTGGTCGAAAAACATATCGGAATCAGCAAAGAGGAAGACTGTTCCGCGCTCCTTAGATTCCGTAAGTTGATCCACCTCCTTTTCTTTCTTCTCTTCCACATCAGCTCCACTTTGAGCCTTCTCAACAGGGTTTCCATCAGGATATGCCGTCTTAAATACCCCTGATAATCGCATCAACAAAGGATACTGTTGCCCAGTCGGCTTGAGTTCATAGAGAAGTTTTTGATCAATCTTCGCTGCACGTTCTCCATCTACCAAACTTGCCTGATCGGAAGAATGCGCAATCTCAACTGTCTCAATCCCATCCTTGGACTCAAAGGAATACCCTCCAGCAAAGGGAATGAAGAGGTCCCTAATCCCTTTCGTAAGAATGTCATCCGAATCAGGAAAAGCCTCTGGAGTCACACTCAAGAGAGAGACCGCTACCCCTTGTTGCAATTGCGTACGATAACGACTGTCTGCTACGACCTTATTTGACTCAAAGGTGACGCCCCAGTTTTTGAGGAGAGTTGGCAAGGTCGAACTCGTCGGTATCTGCCCACTACTTGGCATCATTGGATTTGGATTCCCCCCACTCTGAGAAGCCATGTAACTATAACCATCCAGAGCAGCTACAACAGTCCCTCCAGCTAAGAGGTATTGATCAATTTGATATTCTACCTCAGGAGTAATACCTGCAGGATGAATCAATAAGAGAACCGATATCTCCTCTGGATTAATAGATTCTGGAGTCATCCCAAGATCTTCAATCTCATAGGAGCGACTCAGTTGCTGAAGAATAATTAGATCTTCAGGAGGCCTCCCTTGTCCTGGCATTGGTGGTACATCTGGAGCGATTACAGACAAAGCTGACATCACACCAATCTTAGGTTTCCTAGTCTGCGTTACTTCCGCAATTTTGCTCGACAAGTTGTATTCAAGCATAGTCTCCTCGTTGGGATTCAGAAAGGGAATCACAGCCTTTTGATCTAAGCACTGAATGCTCAAGCCAAAGTAGATATTTTCGTCATTTATTCTCTGCCCCGAAATCCCATCAAGATTTGCTGAGTCTTCTGCGTCAGTATCTGGAGCCGGATCTAAATAGGAGATCTTTAACTGCCCTTCCGCCAACCTCTCATACTGGTGGAGAAAGTCGTCAACCTTCTTCATATAAAGTTTGACTTCCTTTGGTAAGAAGCTCGTTTTACGTGTCGCATAGTAACGAATGACAACTTGAGTATCGAGTTCCTTGAGAATGTTTTTCGTGCCATCTGAAATGGTGTGCACTTTGTCTTCAGTCAAATCTAGTCCCTTACTCCCGATCGACAGCAAACTGACGGCCCAGTTAAGAAAAAAGGCAATCAGGGCCAATGCGAGAATCGATAAAGCTGCACCTGTTTTTGCGTTAATTGTTGTCATCGTCTTATT
>CAYUKP010000014.1:15721-20701 GCA_964445335.1 uncultured Verrucomicrobiales bacterium | reverse complement strand
TACTTGGAAGGGAGTTTGAGAGAGAAATGACTCCTCCCAAAGCGTCTAATCATTCAATTTTCCATGTCTGACACATACGATATGCCGTAGCAACCGGAATCAAAAATTCAATTTACCTTGCATCTATCCCCAAAAATGAACCTGCGCCATGGCTTGCAATGCTGGCAAAACTAGGAGATACTGTCCTGTAGTGAAAAGGATAACATTACCGACCTACATAACCTTACTGCGGATGTTTATTGTGCCTTTTTATGGGGCATTCTTACTGAAATATGGATTTAGCATGCTGGCGGGAGAGCCTAATGAGAAGTGGCGCTTTTGGGCTTGCGTGCTTTTTGCCTTTGCTTCGGTCTCAGATTGGGTCGATGGGTTTATTGCACGACGGTTCAATATGCAGTCTCAGCTTGGGGCGTATTTAGACCCTTTTGCGGACAAGGTTCTGTTACTGACAAGCATTATCTTTATGTCACACTATACCGAAGGCTGGTGGCAGATGCCCCTGCTCTTTCTCACCGTTGTGGTCGCACGAGACCTTCTGATCATTTACGGGGTGTGGCTGCTCAAGACACGTAAGAAGCCGATTTACTTTGACCCGCATTGGACAGGCAAGGTCTGCACGGTCTTACAAATCTCGGTGGTTTCCTTCTACCTGCTCCAGTGGCTAGCGCTCGGATTCGTGACAAGTATTCTTGCTTCTGTCTTCACTCTGTGGTCAGGTGTCATTTATTTCCGCCATGGATGGAAGCTTTTACACCTACCATCTGTAGATAAAGAACCCGAATCCTTACAAGCACGTTATGACTGAAGACACGCCTACTCCCCTCCAAAAATCTCCAACCGTTGCAATTGTTGGCCGTCCTAATGTGGGAAAATCTTCGATCTTTAATCGATTAGCGAACCGTAAAGTTGCAATCGTTCTCGATCAACCTGGGATCACTCGTGACCGTATCCACGCCACCTGTGAACAGACCGAAATCCCTTGTAATCTAATCGACACGGGCGGAATCGGAGAAGATGCGGATGAGGAGTTTATGAACTCCGTACAGACTGAGGCAGAAATCGCGATGTCCTCGGCAGATGTGATCTTGTTTGTGGTAGATGCGAGACAGGGATTACAAATGGCAGACGAGTCTACCGCGCGCCTCTTACGTAAATCTTCGGATAAGCCTATCGAGCTCGTGCTCAATAAGTGTGATACCGAAGAGTATGAAATGATGTCAGGTGACTTTGCCAAATTAGGTTTAGGTCCTGGCATTCCTGTTTCCGCGGAGCATGGTATCAATTTCTCCACTTTAATCGAAACCTTAGACGAGCACTTCTCCACCTATGTGCAAGAAGTCGAAGAAGTCAAAGGTCAAGCCCTTGAGATCGGCCTGAAGATCGCCATGATCGGACGCCCTAATGCCGGAAAGTCCTCTCTCATCAATGCCATCATGAATGATGAGCGTACGATCGTCTCGGACATCTCCGGCACGACACGTGACGCAGTGGACATCCCTTATCGCCGAGGACGTGAGAAGCACACTCTCATCGACACCGCAGGACTGCGCCCACGAGCAAAACGTGACACCTCCGTCGAGGTCTTCTCCGCTATCCGAACGGAAAAGGCGATTCGTCGTTCAGACATTGTCCTCTTAGTCGTCGATCTAGACGCCGGAGTATCAGCGATGGATCGTAAGATTGCCAAAGTCATCCAAGAGGAAGGAAAACCTTGTATCATTATTGCCAATAAGTTTGACCTCTATCACCCTTCACTCTCAAAGCCTGACCGCATGCAAAAGGCGAAGGAGCACTTGAGAGATCAGCTCTTCTTCCTTCACTATGCGCCGTTTGTCTGTGTCTCGGCTCTCAAGTCCCAAGCAATTGACCAAATCTTCAAGACCATTGCCAAGGTCAGGGAGGGCGCCAAGTATTCTATCAGCACAGGTGAGATGAACCGTCTCATTCAACATGCATTGATCAGAAACCCGCCTGCGGAGCACAAAATTATCCGCAAGAGATTGAAAGTACTTTATGTCACTCTGGCATTCAATGAAAAGTATGCACAGATCCCTGTGCCAACGCTTATTCTCTTTGTGAACGATAAGAGGCTGATGAGTGAGAACTATCAGGCATATCTAGAAAACCGCATCAGAGATCACCAAGTCTGCCTTGGGTTACCCATCCCATTCTCCGTTCGTTCGAGAAACAGAAAGCAACGTTCGTAAAGGGGGCTATTTCTCTCCTTTCGTCATAAGCCTCCTGCACTCCTCTAGCTGATGAAGACGCGCCAGAAGAAAGAACACTATTCAGGCTTACGCCCGACTAAGGGCTGGCCTGCGCGTAATTATAAGTTTTTCTTTCATCGGGTCTTTCCCCAATTGATCAAGGAACCTGTGGGTGAGTCCCGCGAAGCACTTCTCACTCCACCTCCCAAGGGATCTGTCCGGGTGACTTGGATTGGACACGCTTCCTTTTATATACAGTTTCACGACCGAGACCTGTTAATCGATCCTGTCTGGGGCGAATGGTTGGGATTCTTTCGTCGAAAGCGTAGACCAGGCCTTTCACTCGCTTCGATGCCAGAGGTCGACACCGTCTTGGTTTCTCACGCTCATGCCGACCATCTCCATCGGCATACCTTACGACAGATTCAATCACGTCATGGAATCGTTGTTGCCAAAGGAAGTGGCTCATTGGTGCAAAAATTAGGATTTTCTCGTATTCAAGAAATGACCGTCTGGGACACCATTGATGTCAATGGAATAGAGATCCAACACACTCCTAGCCTCCATTGGGGCGCAAGATTTGGACTCGATACCTTTCGGGATTACGGAGGCTACCTGATTTCATACGATGGCATCACCTTGTATCATGCCGGCGACACCGCATACTTTGAGAAGTTTACCGAAATCAAAGAACGCGCCAAGAGAGCCATTGATATCGCCATCTTACCTATCGGGGCCTATGAAGCGCCCAGCGGGCGGAATGTCCACATGACACCCGAAGAAGCCGTTCAGTCCTTCCAAGACCTCGGAGCACACGTGATGCTCCCCATGCATCATGACACCTTTCCCCTCGGGAACGAGGCCGATGGTGAGGCCTCTCAAAAACTCTTGGCAGAAGCCAAGCGTGTGGGACTCAGTGCACATATCCAAGCGCCTGATTGCGGAGAAGAGTTTCTCTACTCTCCTCCTCATGCGTAGCGCACCAAAAAGCAATTAAGCACTCAATGCTTCAATCGCCGCTTCTAAAGACGCTGCGTCCTCAATGGCGTGGAAGTTTACCGTCTTATCGATACGGTTCATAAAGCCCTTGAGAACCTTCCCTGGGCCTAACTCGATGAACGTCGTATTCCCCTCCTCCAGAAGATGTTGCATAGACTGCGTCCATCTCACAGAGCCTGTGACTTGGTTCTGTAAGGTATGACGGATCTCATCTGGCTCTACTGCTGGAGCCGCAGTGAGGTTGGCTATCACAGGAATACTCGGGGACGTGAGCTCACATGCTTGGAGAGCTTCACCGAGTTTCTCCTGAGCAGACGACATCAAACGAGAGTGGTATGCTCCAGCGACATTGAGCTTCTTCGCAAGCTTTGCGCCCGCTCCTTTCGCTCCAGCCACAGCTTGTGCCACCCCTTCCTCTGAACCAGAGACCACAATCTGCCCAGGGCAATTGTAGTTTGCCACATCAATCCCGCACTCCTCAGCAAGCGCAGCAATCCCTTCTGGCTGTCCACCAATCACAGCAGCCATTGTGCCTGAAGTCGCAGCACACGCTTCATCCATAAGCTCTCCACGATGCGCTACAAGCTTGAGGCCCTCCTCAAAGGTAAAGGTGCCAGCAGCGGTATGCGCGGTTAACTCTCCAAGAGAAAGCCCCGCAGTTGCAACAGGAACGAGGTTAGGACAACGTTCCTTGAGAACGGTAAGAAGCGCCATCCCGTGTAGAAAGAGAGCAGGCTGACAATTCCCTGTCTTTGTTAGAGCCTCTTCGGGGCCATTAAACATGATATCCGTAATGGATCTCCCAAGGATCTCATTGGCCTGCTCAAAGAGAGCCTTCACGGAAGGGTATTGTTCTGCAAGGTCTTGTCCCATCCCAATTTTTTGGGCGCCTTGTCCTGAGAAGAGTAATACAACATTGCTCATAGTGCCATGAGAGATGAAACGGTTTCACGAAAGTTGCAAGACCTCAATCCCCTTTCTATACAAGGTGTGGTAGGAGCCACTACTCTTCTTAGAACTCAACTAAGGCTTCTAGATCACTCTTACTCAATTGACCAAAGTTGTGAGAAGTCTCTTCAATGGCAAGGTCATGAAGATTGCGCTTCGCCTTCTGAAGTTCAAGAATCTTTTCATCTATCGAATCATCCAGAGCCAGCTTAATGACTGAGACGGCCGCAGACTGCCCCATTCGATACGCTCGATCGGTGGCTTGCTCTTCCACCGCTGGATTCCACCACGGGTCATAATGCACCACCATACTCGCCTCCGTCAGATTTAAACCATACCCTCCGGCCTTCAAGCTAATCAAGAAGACTCCTGCCCCCTTACGCTCTTTAAACGCCTTAATTTCCTGATCTCGGTTTTGGGTATCCCCTGTTAAGAGATTGCATGCATGCCCACGCTCTTCTAACTGCCCCTTGAGCAAGTGCAGCATTTTTGCAAATTGACTAAAGACTAAAACCTTCTTCCCAAGAGCTTGCGCCTCCGACAAGATCTGAAGCAACCGTTGCGTCTTAGGTGATGGCTGGAGAGACTCCTTGGAAACTAAAGCAGGGTCATTCGCGAGCTGGCGCAGTCGCAAAATAGTGGTGAGCACTTGCATCTGCCCTCCTGATCGGTTCTGCATCTGTTGAGCCTTGAGCCTCTGATAATCCTCCTTCACCTGCTGCATTTGAGCTAACTGCAATTCATTGGCCGCACAATACTCCGTGCGATACGTTTTAGGTGGCAACTCAGTCAAGACATGCTCCTTAGTTCGTCGTAACACATGACT
>CAYUKP010000014.1:3605-15621 GCA_964445335.1 uncultured Verrucomicrobiales bacterium | reverse complement strand
GATTGCACCGTCTTCCCTAGCCCCATGTCATCAGCTAACAGCGCGGCCTTCTGGCGCTGTAGAGCATGACAAACCCAAACCACACCTTCCTGCTGGTAAGGACGCAATTGGCTAAACAGCGTCTTAGAAATCCCCTGAGCAATCGGCTCCGTTGGCAAATCTGGTTCAGTCACTTTACTGAGCCCTTTCATACTAAGATTGCTCAGATAAATGTAATCATCCTTCGGAACACAATACTTCCCTCCAACCTGCTGATTCTCACAGTCCTTGATCGCCTCATTAATCAGGGCGTATTGCTTACGAGAGATCAGAGCACGCTTCCCGTCTTTGAGAGAAAAACTCTGCCGTCCCGCTTGGATTAATCGCGTCGCGTCGGCGGACTTCATCCCCTTTCCTTCTGCATTTTGAAAAGTATAGAGGAAGCTTACCCAATCATCTTCCTTTTCGATCGGATCTGGCTTCAAGGTGAGCTGCAACACCGTCGTATTGTTAACAAAGGCTCGAAAGCTTCCTTTGGACTCAACCACCCACCCTTTCTCCTCAATAATCGGCAACGAATACGCCACAAACTCCTGAATCATATCATCCCCCTTGAGAGTCAGCCCCGTGGCATCACGATAGGAAAACCCTGCATCGAGGAGGATGTTTAGCGCATGATGCTCTGCGCCCCGGCTTCTGGTATAACAATGCTTGTCATCACACGAAATCACCTGCACCCCTAAGGCCCCTTGAGAGAGAGGAAACGTTTCTGTTCCATAATGCACCTGCACCATCGCATTAATTAACTTCATCGTGCCCTCGATCTTGAGGGTAAAAGTCGGTGTCTGCTCCAGAAACTCCTCTTGCAAGGCATTATCCACATCCTGCAAATCAAACCATTTGGAAAGACTATCGATTTGAGACAAATAATCTGACAACGCAAGGGTGATAGTCTGACTCGTAAAAAGTGCCTTCAGCACCCGCCGGTCGGACTCCTGAGAGCATGGCTGAATGTTATAAGACGACTTCTCTGTATCTACAATAAGGCAATCACTGGGTAACATCTGACACACTCTCCCCTCCAGAGTCCCAACCTTTATCCTTAGTTGATCCCATTCACGCCCCCGCCACTCCATCTGAAACCGCGTCCCTGAGTTAGATCCTCTTACAGCTCCTTTAGCATCTTCCAGAAAGGGGTTTACGGCATTCAGCTTAAACAAATCTGCCCTAAGTTCGGTGGGCAACTGAATAAGAGACTCCCCCTCTTTGAGAGGGATCTGCATCGCAAGCAGAAAAGACTTTACGCCAAGGTTTAATGGAGTATCGGAAGAGTTTAACGAGACCTTGAGCATCAGAGGCTTATCCTCCAATAGAGCCGCCATCCCTTTTACCAACAAAGCCTTTACCTCAAGCATCGGCTGAGCCTCTTTTTTCGGAACCTTCGCCACAGGCTTTGGTGGGGTTTCAGGCTTTGCTCCGACCTCCTTCGCTTGTAAGATTAAAGCGACCGCATGCTCACAAAAACCATAGGTTCTCTGAAATTCAGGACAAGTGCATGTAGGCTCTACTCCTTTTTCTGTCTGCTTGACCGTTGTCACTACGGTCTTACGACCAATTTTTAATTTTCCGGAAAGGAACCGATCCGTTACACGCAATTGTTCGAATATAAGGGAAAACTCTGAGCCACGTTTCCATACGCTCCATCCAGCTAAAGCCTGAATTTCTTTGTTATTAAGATTGGTAATCATTTTTTAGGAGATATAAAATGGTCTTTCTTTCTCTAGCTAATGTTTTAGTTAGCGTATGAACCTAGAATAAGACTATGCAGATTATTGCGATTGCAAACCAAAAAGGAGGCGTTGGAAAAACTACAACGGCTGTAAACCTCTCCGCAGGCCTGGCCATGAAAAAGAAAAAAGTCCTTTTGGTCGATTTTGATCCGCAAGCAAATGCCACCAGTGGCTTGGGTTACAACTCCGAGGAATACGCTAGCTCCTACGAAGCGCTTTTGGGAAACCAACCCTTACAGGATTTCATTGAGGAGACGCGGATTAAAAACTTAGACCTCGTTCCTGCTGAAATGGATCTAGCTGGCATCGAAATTGAAAAAGCAGGACAAGCTGATCAAATCCTCACCTTAAAGAACGCCCTCGCCCCTCTCAAAGAAGCTAATGCTTATGACTATTGCATCATTGACACCCCTCCTAGCCTCGGAATTTTAATGACCTCGGCCTTAGCGGCAGCTGACGAAGTCCTAATCCCCCTTCAATGTGAATGGTTTGGTCTCGAAGGGCTTGCAAAAATGGTTAAGGTCATTAAACAAATTTCCGAGTCCGGAACCAATCCAAACCTTGAATTAAAAGGGATTCTTATGACCATGTATGACGGCCGAACCAACCTCGCAAAAAGCGTCGTAAGCGAAGTCAAAAGCTACTTTCCGAATGAAATCTATAACGCAATAATCCCAAGAACCATCAAAATAGGTGAATCTCCTAGTCATGGCCTCACCATCCTAGAACATGACAAATCCGGAACAGGAGCCAAAGCTTATCTCGAAGCTGCCAAAGAATTTCTATCAAGGCATTAGTTTGCCCTTGACCTAGCAAAGAGTTAAAGAATATCCAATTATCGTATAATCTACATAATGCCTAAAGTAGGCTATGTGACGAATCCCTAACACTATTTTCACTCTCCCAAAAAATGTCTTTTTTTTCCAAAATCTCATCTGTTCTAGGTCTCAAATCCTATGATATAGGCATAGATCTAGGCACTGCTAACACCCTTGTTTACGTAAAGGATCATGGCATTGTCCTGAGAGAACCTTCTGTTGTAGCAGTAAAGGCTGGGACAAATGAAGTCTTAGCAGTAGGTGATGACGCCAAAAGAATGTTAGGGAGAACTCCTGGCAACATTGTGGCGATTCGCCCTATGCGTGATGGAGTCATCGCAGACTTTGAAATCACTGAGGAGATGCTCAAGTATTTCATCAAGAAGGTTACCAAATCCAAAAACGCAACTCCACGTGTTGTGATAGCTATCCCATCAGGAATTACTGAGGTAGAGCGCAGAGCTGTCGATGAAGCAGCTAAGCAAGCAGGAGCAAAGGAAGTATACCTTATCGAAGAACCTATGGCTGCGGCGGTAGGTGTAGGACTCCCTATCCAAGACGCTTCAGGTAATATGATTGTGGACATTGGAGGAGGCACCTCTGAAATCGCCATTATTTCCCTCTCAGGTATCGTTTTTGCAAGATCTGTGAGAGTTGCAGGTGATGAGTTTGATGAGACCATTTGCCAAGCTCTCCGCAAACATTACAACTTAATGATCGGTGAGCGTACTGCTGAGGAGATCAAAAAGACTCTTGGCTCAGCTTACGACACAGGTAAGGAAAGCACCATGGAAGTTTCTGGTAGAGATCTCATCTCTGGCCTACCAAAGACCGTAACTGTCAACTCTAAAGAAATCAGAGAAGCTCTAGCCGACCCATTGACCGTCATCGTCGACGCTATCAGAACTACTCTGGAGCGTTGTCCGCCTGAACTCGCAGCTGACCTCGTAGACCGAGGCATCATCCTTGCAGGAGGAGGAGCTCTCCTACGTGGTCTCGATCGTCTCATCAAAGAGAAGACCGGCCTCCCTGTGCACATTGCAGAAGACCCTCTCAGTGCAGTAGCTGAAGGAACAGGTAAATCCCTTTCAGAACTAGCTTTCCTCAGAAAAGTTGCTTCTGGAACCTCTCGATAGACCTTTCGGTATCTTGACTCCACTTTAGAACAACATGAAGCCTCAGCATATTATTGCCACAGTAATATTTCTCATGGTTACAACCTACATTGTAACGATGAGTCAGAGCACTGTGCGTAGTATTCAAAATACATATTTTGCTGCGATTTCACCGTTCATCAAGTCTGGGTCAATCATTGACGAAAACATTAAATCCTTCAGGCGTGAGTTGCAGTCATCTAAGCAACTCGAAAACCGCTTAGTGTCTGTTGAAGCTGAATTTGGAATACTTCAAGCCACCCAAGCGCGTTACATCCAAATCGAAAAAGAAAACAAAAGGCTTAGGAAAGCTTTAGGTTTTAAGGAGCGCAGTAGGTTTCGCCTTATTCCATCTAAGGTTCTTAAGAGAACTCCATCGAGCTGGTGGGAGACACTCACAATTGACAAAGGCGAAGCCAACGGAATCGCTACTCAATACCCTATTATTACCGAAAAAGGTCTAGTTGGGAAGATCGACCGTGTATCAGAAAACATCTCCACTGTCCTTCTTATCACAGATGAGTCCTGTCAGGTATCGGCACGAGTAGACGACACTCCCGAGTTTGGAATCATCTCAGGTAGACGAGGAGTTTATGGAGAAGATGTCCTGCTAAATCTCAAGTATCTAACGAATGATATCTCAGTCAAACCTGGCACCAGAGTATACACTTCGGGGAAAGGCGGTGTCTTCCCTGACAATATTGAGATAGGCACCATTGTATCAGTTAAGAAAGGTCACCTTTACGCAGAAGCTTTAGTTAAACCCAGTATAGCACTCGATGACACCGATGTCGTATTTGCTATCAGTAAAGAGGAATAATGATTAGATATTTTTTACTCTGTTTAATCCTTCTCACTTGCAGCGTCTTCTTGCAGCAATGGGTACCTTCTTTAACTGAAAACGTTTATAATTCTAAGCTCTTATTAGTTCCCTTAGTATACTTCTGTATCGCCTTAGCTCAACCCTATATCAGCATGCTAATCTTTGCCTTAATTGCGGGTTGCATCTGGGATTGTGAAAACATCTTATCTCCCGTCATTGCGGAAAACACTCTAAAGCTAGAGAACATCGAAAACCTTAGGTTCGGTTACAGTATCTTTCTCTTCGGAATCTTCGGTATCCTTTTAAAATACACTCAAGCCTTCTTTTCCATCAAAGGTCTAAGAGCCTTAACTCCCCTTATCGCAATCACCTTTATTTTATATCTTCTCACAGAAAACTTACTCATTCTTTTCGTTAGAGGAACAGTTCCTGTAGATCATAAATTCTTCTATCAAATCTTATTCACCACAATTTATTCATGCATTCCTGCACCCTTCATTCTTCTCATGCTATCCTTCTTTTGGAAACAATTTGAGCCAAGACGTGCAAGTTACTTGAACTAATTTATACGTTTTTTAATTTACCTAATGAAAGTCAAACGTTTTCGGTTTCGCTTAGTCATACTCCTCATTCTTATCTTCTTTGGCTTACTCTTTCTCATCTTACGCTTGAGAAAGTTACAAATTGATAACCAAAGCTACTGGCAGGAAAACGTCCCTGGTGAGAAATTAGAAACGATCAGATTACCGTCTGTCCGTGGCAATATCACAGACCGCAATGGCTTAGTTCTGGCATCTAATAAGAAAAATTACGAATTAGACATCAACCTAGAAGCCGTAAAGCAATTTTACCAAGAAGGCTGGGACACCCCTCTTGAGCGCGAAAAAATCGGACGCCGAGAGAAAGGTATGCGGGGTAAGACAACCGAAACTGATATTGCAGCCATTGCGAACACCACCATCATCCCTCGCCTAAAGAAATACGGTATCGAAAAAAACATCAGTGCCAATTCCCTACGTGTTCACTACTCAACACACAAAGGGTTAATTGGATATAATTATTCTGACAACCTAAGCTTCGAAGAGTTTAGCACCTTATCAGAGAACCTCGATAACATTCCGGGAACAGTTGTGTCTGTTAGACCTCGTCGAATCTATCCATATGGAGCACTGGGAGGCCACATTCTTGGGAAAACCAAATTATGGCAGAAGGGGAAAATCCCCGAGTTTGAGAAAAATCGATACACGCACTATCAAGGCGATAGCTGGGGAGACACAGGAGTCGAATACACTATGGATGAATATTTAAAAGGCATCCCAGGTAAGCGCACCATTAGTAGAGGCCCCAAAGGCGTATTTTTAGGAGTCAAAGATGAAGTCGAGCCTAAAGTCGGCGCGACAGTTCGCTTAACAATTGATGCGGGATTACAGACCCATGTCGAAAAGTTACTCAGAAATGTCGGTCGCGGAGGCATTACAGTCATAGACATCAAAACAGGAGAAATCCTAGCCATGGCGAGTGTTCCCACGATTAACCCTAATGATTATATCCCCCGAATTTCTCAGAAAAACTTCGACTACTATAACAAAAATAGGGCCTCACCTTTCCTAAATAACGCCATTCAACAACACCAACCTGGATCTGTCTTTAAGCTTCCCGTAGCACTCGCAGCTGCTCAAAAGAACTTCCTTGGCTATAAGCATTACTGCCGTGGTTACGAAACGTATGGACGTCGCAACGAACTCAAAATTCGCTGCTGGCTCAAGTCTGGCCATAATAACCTTGGGATGACCAGTGCTATTCAACGCTCTTGCAACCCTTACTTCATGTCCCTCGCCAATCGCCTTAACGGAAAGCAAGTTGTTGACACCTTCATGCTCCTCGGGTTCGGTAAAAAAACAGGCATTTCTGTCACAGGTGAAGAATCGGGGGTAATCCCTGGGAGTCAGGAATGGCGCCGCAACATAAGCCCAGGAGAACCCTTTACGGCCGCAACTTTAGCCCAACTTTCCATCGGACAATCTACTAGTAGTGCGTCCACGCTCCAAGTCGCCTCCGCAACAGCTGCGATAGCCAACTCTGGAGCATTGATGAAACCTCGACTCATTAAAGACGTCCAAGCTCAGGACGGGTCTTTCTTAATAGAAGATGTCCCTACTGTGAAGGTTGACCTGACACAGGAAGGAATAACGACTGGAGGGTTAGAGATCATCAAAAAAGGAATGTGGCGTGCAGCCAACGAAACTGGAGGCACTGCTGGCAGTGTCAAATTCAGTGACAAAGTCCAAGCTGCCGCCAAAACAGGAACAGCTCAAACCGTCGAGTTTGGTAAGCGCTCTAACAATGCATGGACCACTGCTTTTGCTCCTTATGATGACCCTCAATACGCCATTTGCGCTGTAGTGATTGGAGGAAAGTCTGGAGGTGCTGTTGCAGGACCTATTGTGCGCGAAACCTTTAGAGCGCTGTTTGCTGATGAAATGCCTAAAGCTGAAGTAATGAGTAATTACGCAGGTCACGTGAATGAAATCGAGAAACTGACCTTATCCCCTGCAAACTAAATTTTAAAAACAAGCATACATGATAAAGACTATCAAAAAGGTCCTCAGAATTGGATCTGTTACGCCTACTCAAGGTAGCACCATCATCGTCAATACAGAAAAGCTAGAGCGCCGAGTTGCCTTATTAGAGGATGGTGTTTTAGAAGAATACAACATTGAGCGTGAAGGTGAGGAAAATATCGTAGGAAGTATCTTCAAGGGCAAAGTCAATAACATCGAACCTGGATTGAAGGCTATGTTCGTCGATATTGGCTTAGATAAAAACGCCTTTCTGCACTTCTGGGACGCCATGCCTGAAGCGTTGAATAACAAACAAATGGAAGAAGTTAAGCGTAGTGATCGCCCGAAGAAGTCTTCCAAAAAAATCTCTGCTAAAGACATTCCTAACCTCTACCCTGTAGGGTCTGAGATAATGATTCAGGTCTCTAAAGGAGCTATTGGTAACAAAGGGCCTCGGGTTACTACCAATATCTCAATGGCTGGACGTTACCTTGTTCTCACCCCAAATGTTGACCAATTCGGTATTTCTCGTAAGATCGACGACCCAAAGGAGCGCGAACGCCTCAGAAAGATAATGACCCAACTCAATGTTCCTGAAGGAATGGGGATTATTATGCGAACCGTAGCCCAAGGTCGTCGCAAGCGCCACTTTGTAAGGGATCTCGCCATGCTTCTAGAGAAATGGGATGATGTGACCGCCATTAGAGACGAAAATCGTGCTCCAGTTCAGGTCTACCAAGAACCAAGTCTCGTCGAAAAAACTGCGCGAGACCTCCTCACAGATGAAATCGACCAGATTATTTGTGATGACCAAGAGACAACAGAGCTCATCAAGGATATCGCAGGTAAAATTTCAGGCCGCGCCAAAAAACGCGTCCACTATTACCCTTCTCGTCGCAGTATCTTTGACAAAATCGGTGTGCAAAAGCAAATCGACGATGCCTTCAGAAGACAAGTCTGGCTTCCTTGTGGAGGTTACCTCGTCATTGACGAAACCGAAGCCCTCATTGCAATTGATGTCAACACGGGGCGCAACCGAGGCTCAAAGGATGTCGAAAAGATGATTGTGGAGACCAACATCGAAGCTGCCTCCGAAGTTGCCAGACAATTGAGACTACGTAACATCGGAGGTCTAGTTGTTGTCGACTTCATTGATATGCGTCACCGCAAGGATCAAAACGCCGTCTACCGTACCATGAAGGAGCGACTAAAGAAGGATAAGGCTAAGACTCAAGTCCTCCAAATCTCCAGTATTGGCCTAATGGAAATGACTCGTCAACGCCTCAATGAATCCCTCAGAGAAGTTCTCTTTGAGCCTTGTAAATACTGTGAGGGCAAAGGGCGTGTCAAAACAGCCATGTCCATGTCGATCGAAATCCAAAGAGCTCTTAACACCCTCATTGCTCGTAGTCGCGAAGAGCCAGAAGGCACAGACTTTGTAATCGTTACGAATAAAGAAGTCCTCAACCGCTTCAAACAAGAAGACTCTCAACTCCTTATCGAATTAGAGCGCTCTCACAATGGTCGCCTAATCTTCAGAGGCAACCCTTCTGCCCACCGAGAAAAGTTTGTCATTCTAGACGCTCACACCGAAAAGGTCTTAGTCGAAAGCTAAACAGCAGATTAACACACACCTCAAAAAACAAGCCACTCCTCAATGCTTTAAAGCGCATTAAAGAGTGGCTTTTTTATTAAAAATCGAAGGCTAATAGTTTATTCCTACAATTTACAGTATGGCTATTTTTTGCTGTAATCTCTACATAATTTATAGCCCTAAAGCTTCCAAAAACTAGACAGCCCTTATTTAATAACCAACTACATAGGGTCTCACGCCTAGTATCTTCTCATCTATTTTTTCTTGAGACTTTGCCAAACTTTTAGATGGAAATCTTCTAACGCCTACAACCTTATACGCTCCTGATTGCGCAATTACTTCTGTCATAATACCTTGGGCATTCAATCCACCACTGTGAGCAAGAGCCTTCCCTTGTTGACTAAAGGAGGCGTATTGTAAGCGATGTGCTGCGCTTGATTTTGCTACAGATGAAGTGCTTACATTTGAAGCTCCTAATGACGGAGTCGCCCCTCCTGCACTAGCAGAAATTGGCTCAATCTTTAACTGAGCTACTCCACTCTGTATCATACCTACTTTGGCTGCAGCCGCTCTTGAGAGATCAAGAATGCGTTTCTTATTTCCCATAATGTCATTTACTTTCACTACGGTGGATAAGCCATTCTTTACATTGGTCACCCTCAACATGGTTCCAAACTTGTGTCCTCGTGAACTTGCCGCCGTAAACTTAAACTTACTGTAAAGCTCTCCAGAAGCAGTAGGACGTCCATGATATTTATCGCCATAATAGGAACACTCGCCCTGTAAAGCACTCGCTATGTTAACAAAGGATACCAGAGTAAAGAATGTGAGAATAATGGTATGGAGTTTCATAATCTATTAAGAATAGAGAGACTCATAATCCTTTATACAATAAAAATTTAATACAGAAGAGCACCCCCTAACAGCCTCCCTTAGAATAAATATTTTTCATCGTTATAAAGACAAAAAGACCACTGCAATCACAGTGGTCTTTCTCATTTCTATCTAAAAAACTTTTTTCTTAATACCAACGGAAGGTGTTTCTTCTTTGCGCTCCAGAACGGAATGCCACATTAGTGCGAGAGTTAGCTTTACTCTGCACATACTCTCTACCTTCCGGTGTAGACACAAGACCACCTCTAAAGACTTTCACGTCGGCACCAACTCCTACTCTGTTATAAAGGTCGATTACATCGTCTGACTTCATACGAATACATCCATAACTTGCAGGCTGACCAATTCTGTATTCCTCAGGAGTTCCATGAATGTAAATGTATCTCCCATAAGTATTTTTATTATGATTTTCTCTACCTGTAAGCCACAAAATACGAGAAACAATTGGATCTCTCCCTGGAGCATTTGGCTTTAGAACCTCTCCAGTGCGCTGCCTGCTCTTAAATACAGCACCAGCAGGAGCTCCCTGACCGATTTTTTTAGCGATCTCCATTTTTCCGAGAGGAGTTCTGCTACTACCCGCTTGGCTTCCAAGTCCAAACTTAGAGGTAGAAACTGGATAAGACTTCACAGGCTTACCTTCCTTTACCAATAGCATTTCCTGATCTCTAACACTGACGAGAATTTCACTAGATGTATCTTCCTGTACGTAATTAGAACTCGACGTGCACGATGTAAAAAGCGTGGCAGCCAGTAAAGAGATTTTTAATAAGACAAAATTTTTCATATTTTAGATATAATATGTGACATTAGTATAGATTCAATTTTTTGCTTTGTCAAAGAAAGAAGTTCGTTGTTCGAAAATTCTTTTTAATGAGCTAATTGATGTGTAAAAGAACCCTAATGGAAAAGGAGTGAGCAAAACTGATGCCACAAAGTTACCGCAAAGAACCGCATCCAGCACAACAAAAAGGAAAAAGCACCCGAAAAGAAACTCGATGAAAGGCGTAAAAGATTTAATAGCCTTGTAGCTACTAGACTTCCATGACTCTTTTTTCTTCTCTTGATCTCCATATTTAGGAGTTCTTACGAAAGCTGACTCTTTATTGAAGAGAGCTTCCAATACGGCTTTCGCATTATTTACTGACATCCCAATTCCCAATCCTAAGAGCAAAGGTAGGTAAGGAAGATCTTTCCACCATGTCTTCGGATGAAGTGCCTTTTGAGCAATCACATAAAAAATGAGAACCGATACGGAACCAAAAAAGTACACTGGCACATTTGCTAACCACCAATTTAACCCTTCGAGTTCAATTCCAAACTTTGTGTTTGGATAGAGCACGAAACACATGAGGAGAAGAAGAAGGTAGGCAAAGTTTGAAGTGAGGTGTGTCGTTGCCTCAAGTTTGATATAGAGAGGTGCCTTACTACGCCAAATCTGTCCAAGCACCTTTTTACAACATTGAATCGCACCTTTAGACCATCTGTGTTGCTGGCTCTTAAACCCGTCAATATCAACTGGTAGCTCGGAAGGCGTTTCAACATCATTCAAAAAGACAAACCTCCACCCTTTGAGTTGGGCACGGTAGCTCAAATCCATATCTTCGGTAAGAGTGTCATGATGCCAACCTCCTGCATCCGTAATACAGGACTTCCTCCAAATACCAGCTGTTCCATTAAAAGTAAAAAATCTCCCACTTCGATTACGTGCAGTTTGCTCTAACTCTAAGTGACCATCCAAAAGCATAGCTTGCAACCTCGTCAGAGTATTAAAATTACGGTTAATATGCGCCCATCTCGTCTGAATCATTCCAATCTTTTCGTCCGTAAAGTAATGAATTGTTTCTTTAATCAATTCTGGTTTCGGAACAAAATCAGCATCTAAGATCAAAAGATACTCGCCCTCACAAACATTCATCCCGTTCTCTAAAGCACCAGCCTTATAGCCAGATCGATCGACTCTATGGATATGTTCTATGTTAAACCCTTTCTCTTGAAGCCCGTTTGCCAATTCTGCACAAATGTCCACGGTTTCATCAGTCGAATCATCTAACAACTGAATCTCCATTTTGTCTTTTGGGTAGTCTAACTTTGCAACTGCACCAAGAAGGCGTTTCACAACATGCTTCTCATTGAATACAGGGAGCTGAATCGTTACTAATGGAAGCTCCTCAAATTGTTGCACTGGAGAAGGCTTCTTACGAGAATGCTTAAAGTATAGATAAACGATAGCTAAACGATGAAAGCCATAAAGGGATAATGCTACAGTTACGAATGTATATATCGTAAACCAAATTATTGATAATGAATTCATATGAGCTTGGATTGTCTGTAATACAATTATCCATGAACTGTGTCCAAAAATGAGTTGAGTCAAGAATATATCTAAGCCCCACATTTTTG
>CAYUKP010000014.1:0-3505 GCA_964445335.1 uncultured Verrucomicrobiales bacterium | reverse complement strand
AAATATTGAAAAAATACGACCAATCTAAAAAAATCAACCTTCTCTAAACCCTCCTCGCTCTTTCTAACAAGTTGTTTAGAAAGAGAAATTTCCGTAATATTTTGAGTTCAAGCTACTTTAGGACATCAAAGGAAACGAACGTTCTCAAGAATTTTTATCTTTTAGGTCGACAGCTTTATTCATAAAGGTGTGACGAACATTATGAAAAAACACGTCCGCAACACTCAATATAGAGGCTTTACTCTAGTAGAACTCTTGGTTGTAATCGCCATCATTTTCGCGTTGGCAGCCATTTCTGCACCCGCTGTCACCAAAGTGCTCCAACGGGTCGCTCTCATGACATCTGTTAGCAATGCACGTCAGGTTAAAATGGCTTTAGACTCGTTTGCAGCCGACTTCGATGGAGACTATATTAATGACAGCACCCTTGTAGAGCTCGGAGGAGTAGCTGCCTCCGATGCAGCGGGCAACTTCGAAGCTCTCTTTCTTGGTAATTACCTAGACGACTCCGCTTATAGTCTCTTTTACTCAAAAGAACTGAAAAACCTCCTAGGGGCTACAGCTCATTCTGAATTCATTGCTGACGGCAGCAACACCTTTTCCAATACAAACTGTGGATTCACTTATAATAAAGGCCTTTCTACTACTTCTGATGGAGACGCTCCGCTTCTCACTACAAAAACCACGACCGCAGGCACTTTCTACTCTGGTCTCTGGAACCATAAAGCTGTCGTAGCTAGAGTCGACGGTTCAGTAAAACCTGTCAAACTCGATGGAGCTCCCGTAAAAAATCCAACGAGCTCCGATGTTGCCCCTATCACAGAAAACAATGTTGATATCTTCTCGATAGGCTCAGGCACAATTCAGTATTAAGGCTTTTCTCTAACGAACCTTCTGCAAAACGAGAAGATAAGGCGCGATGGACTTCGCATTGTAAGGTTGTAGCCTCACTACTTGATAATGAATAGTAGGTAACTCCTTACTCCATTGATCAACCTTTGAGGCTTCATCTCCGCCACCTTCATGACCAGGATAACAAGCAATAGAAATCACCCCTCCGACTTTAAGTAGAGACAACGTAGCTTCCAAGGCGGTGATAGTGGTATCAAACTTCGTAATAATGCTTTTGTCTCCACTAGGCAGATAGCCTAAATTAAACATCACAGCCGCAACTGTCCCCTGACAATGATCCGATAAGAGGCTATGACATTGAGCATGTAGAGAAACCCGAGAAAGGTAGTCTACCTGTTCTTTTACAGATTTTTTTTGTAACAGTTCTCGAGTGTTTTTGATGGCATCCTCTTGGATATCAAAGGCGTAAACATGCCCAGTATCACCCACAAGCCGGCTTAGAAACAAGGTGTCATGGCCATTACCTGCGGTTGCATCTATAACCACATCCCCTTCTTGAACCACTCTAGTGATCCAATCTTGGGCAATATCAAGAATTCTTAAAGAAAGCATTCTCTAAGCCTGAGGGAGGGAGTGGTCATTGTCAAATATGTGAATATTCTTTCTAAGGTCTCTTCACTTGTAAGGCATTATTAATCTCATCTAATGAAAGACAATTAATCACATCACCTTTCGTAAGCCCCCCTTTACGCGCAAGCTTCACCCCAAAAGCCAGATTCTGAAGTCCTTCGATGCTATGAGCATCTGGATTAATTGATGTTTTCACTCCTTTACTCTGAGCCAAACGCCACCACCTCCAATCCATATCAGCTCTCATAGAAGAGCAATTAAGCTCTATAATAGTTCCTGTCTCGGCCGCGCAATCGATAACCTTCTCAAGATTCACCGGATAAGGATCTCTTCTCAACAACAAACGCCCTGTAACATGCCCAAGCATAGTCGCATATGGAGACTCCATTGCCTTGATCAAACGAGCCGTCATCTGATCCTCACTCATATTAAGAGGTTGATGCACAGAAATTACCGTATAATCAAGTTGCTTAAGGAGTTCATCATCGTAGTCGAGTTCACCACTTTTGAGGATATCTACTTCAGACCCTGCAAACACGCGAAACTTGCGCCCCTCATTCGCAAACTGCTCATTCAGCTCCCGAATGTCTGCGATTTGCGCAAGCAAACGCTCCTCTGATAACCCATTAGCCTGAAATGAAGACTTGCTATGATCTGCGATCCCCAAATACTGTAACCCTAGAGCGTCAGCCTCATCTGCCATCTCACGTAGGGTGTGACGCCCATCCGAAGCTGTGGTATGATTGTGAAATGTCCCTCTGAGATTCGTCAATTCGACTAATTTCGGTAATGCTCCCGTTTCAGCCATCTCAATCTCTCCTCTATTCTCTCTCAATTCAGGCTCAATAAAATCCAACCCTAAACCACGATAAAGATCAGCCTCAGTATGGACCTCTGGTAGAGGCTCATTGGTTTCGTCAATCCTCGTAAATCCATATTCATTTAGGGAGAGCCCATATTTCTTAGCCTTAGAACGAACCGCCACATTGTGCTCCTTACTCCCCGTAAAATATTGTTGTGCGAAAGGAAATTGCGCATTGGAGACCGCACGCAGATCACATTGCAATCCCTTACCTTGTAGAATGACAGAAGCCTTTGTTTCTCCACAGGCAATCACACGCTCCACTTCAGGAAAAGTGGTAAAGAACTTAGTTAGATCTCCAGGCTTTCCGGTCGCAACAAGAAAGTCTAAATCATGGGACACTTCCTTGCCTCGTCTAAACGAACCACAAATCGTCGATTGGTGCACCTCTGGGTGCTCTTGCAAACGTTCGAGAAAGAGTTGAGCAACCCCAGCAATCGACATGTATCTGTGATAGCCTGCGTATTGCTGACGCGAAGAAATGGCTTGTAGAATATTCTCGACTGTTTTCTTACCAAACCCTGACAATTCCGAAACCCTTCCAGATTCACAGGCGGCTTTAAGTTCATCAATAGATGAAACCTCTAATGTATCGTGCAACGCTTTAATCTTTTTTACCCCTAACCCTTGGAGCTCAAAGAGATCAAATAGACTCTCAGGGTATTGGCCTTTCAAGGTCTGATGCAATTTCAACTCCCCCGTTGACACCAATTCGTAGAGGGCTGCTTGTAACCCTTTTCCCAGCCCCGGAATACCTTCTAAGTCGTGATCCAACGCTCGCTCTACAATATTCCCTTCAAAACTCTGCACAATTTCCGCCCCTTTGCGGTAAGCTTTAATCTTAAACGGGTTCTCTCCTGTTAATTCCAAAAGCATCACCAATTCTTCTAGCACTAAGCTAATCTCCTTACGGGTCATCTTTGACATAATATTTCCTTCTATCGTAACACTCCTTTAACTGAGATACAGAGTTTTTATTTAGATCATCATCCTAACCGACCTTGCTAGCCTTGATCACAACACGCCAAGGTGCGGGATGCCCCTCAAGAGTCTCACTCTCATCATCTGGCTGCAAAAAGTCTGATAAAGATTCGAACGTCATCCACGGGGTTGCTCGTTGTTCCAATAGAGAGGTCTTCGAGATATCCAAAACCTCAATAG
>CAYUKP010000013.1:0-21187 GCA_964445335.1 uncultured Verrucomicrobiales bacterium | reverse complement strand
GGCAAGAGATCGCAATTGATGTAACCGACTATGTGATGGCTCAAGGTGGAAATGATGTAAGCTTCTGTTTGAAAGCATCAGCTGGATCTGGAACAGTAATGAGAATCGAATCTAAAGAAGCTGGAACAGGAGTTTTTCTAGATGTTCAGTAATTTATAAGAGATCTTTAAAGCGGTTATTTAAGTGAAGAGGGGCTGTATGGGAAACCATACAGCCCCTTTTCTTTGTGAAGGGACGGTTTCAAAAACCACTTTTATCACATTTGTAAGGTTTGGATTAATTGCACCATTGGTAAGAAGAGGGCGAAAACAATGCCGCCAATAATAATCGCAAGGCCTACGATCATTAAGGGTTCAATGATAGAAGTGAGGGTTCTGATTCTGTTTTCTGTATCTTCCTCATAGATAGCAGAGACTTTGAGTAGCATCTCAGGGAGGCGCCCTGTTTCTTCGCCTACTCCTACCATACTCATCACCATATTAGGAAAGGCTTGGGTGGCTTGGAGAGCAGAGGTAAGAGAGTCTCCAGTTTTTACCCTTTCGTGGATAAGAGTAACGGCATGGGAAAGGGATACATGTGTTGTGGTACCTTGTGTGATACGAAGAGCCTTGAGAATCGGAACGCCAGAAGAGAGTAATACGCCAAGTGTTTTGGTAAAGTGTGCGACACCTGCATAGAGAAGAAGTGTCCCTACAACGGGCAGGCGACGATAGAGGTGAGGTAGTAGGCGATTGGCTAGTTTAGTATGAGAAAGAGTTCGACCACAAAATAGGCATCCTAAGGCTCCTCCAATAATCCATACGAGATTAGGAAGGGAGCCAATGGTATTTGAGAGGAGGAGGTCGGACGCATCAAAGAGGGCTTGAGAAGCTAGGGGGAGCTCTCCACCCATATCTGCAAACATCTCACGAAACCTAGGAACGATGAAGGTCATTAGGAAGAGTACCAGAATGAAGGCGACAGATAAAATGAGCAGGGGGTAGATCATGGCGGAGACTGTTTTATTGCGGAGGCGATCCATCGTTTCCATGGAGTGCGCTAGACGTCCGAGAACTTCTCCCAACACTCCTCCTACTTCGCCTGCTCGCGTCATGTTTATAAACAAAATGTTAAAAACTTGTGGATAATGTGAAATACTTTCGGAATATGAAGCTCCGTCAACTACGGAGCGACGTATATCAATCAGTATTTTTTGCAGTGGGCGACAGGACTCTTGGTCAGCCAAAACCTGAAGGCTTTTGATGAGGGGGAGGCCAGACTCAAGCAAAACAGCAAGTTGCCTCGTATGACTCGTGAGAGCCTTTTTGGGGACTTTATGAGGCGAGAATGAAATCATAGAGGCATGCTATTCAAGGAAGATAAATGGATGAAACTATAAAAACACTATCTGGAGATTTGCAATGTTGAGACTCCTAGAGTAGCCAGACGTATGTCTACACAAGTTCGTACAAGATTTGCCCCCTCTCCAACAGGACTTCTTCATTTAGGAGGAGCTCGAACCGCTCTTTTTAACTGGTTATTTGCACGTAAGCATAACGGAGTGTTTGTGCTTCGTGTTGAGGATACTGATGCGGCACGTAATACGGAGCAAGCCTTTCAAGCGATTTACGATGGAATGGATTGGATGGGGATTACTTGGGATGAAGGTTACCAAAAAGGAGGTGAGTATGGTCCTTATAGCCAGTCTGAAAGAACCGAAATTTATCAGAGATGGTTTGATAAACTAGTGGATGCAGACCGAGTCTACCAAGATGGAGAAACTTGGCGTTTTCGGTTTGAGCGTAAGAATGTGACGGTTAATGATTTGGTCTGCGGTGAGATCACGATTGATTACACTAATGAGGAGATCAATCCTGATATGACGGTGAGGCGCCCAGACGGATCTTTTACCTTTCACTTCGTAAATGTAGTGGATGATATCGAGATGAAGATTTCTCATGTGATCAGAGGAGAAGATCATTTGATGAATACACCTAAGCATATTCAGCTCTATGAAGCGTTTGGCGTGACCCCTCCAACTTTTGCCCATATTCCATTGATTTTGAATGAGAGTGGTAAGAAGATGTCAAAGCGTGATGAGGGGGCGGCTGTAAAAGATTACATTGAAATGGGGCTCCTACCTGACGCAGCTCTTAATTTTATTGCCCTACTTGGGTGGAATCCTAAGACCGAGCAAGAGCAGTTTTCAGCATCCGAGTTGATCGAATTGTTTGATCTCTCGCAGATTAATAGAGCTCCAGCACGGTTTGACCTGAAGAAGGCTCTATGGATGAATCAGCAGTATTTGATGGCTTTGGAGCCAGAGGTGTTTTTTGAGAAAGTTCAACCATACCTTATCGAGACGAATATCCCAAGTGACCATCCACAGTTACCTACGCTTGTCGCATGTATGCAAGAGAAGGTTTCGAGTTTGAATGAAGTGGCTCCAGGCTTATCGTTCTTCTTTGATGAAACCTTTCCCTATGATGAAGGTGCTGTTGCCAAGGCTCTAAAAAGCGAAGAAGCCCTAATCCTGCTTTCGGCTTTAAAAGATGCATGGACTGCTGCCGAGAACTGGGAGGATGCGAAAGGTTTGATTGGCCAAACAGCGAAGGCTCAAGGATCTAAGCCTGGGAAGCTTATGTTTCCAACCAGAGTTGCACTCAGTGGATTAGGAGGAGGGATTGACTTAGGGGTTCTCATTAACTCCTTAGGACAAGAGCAATGTGTTGCTAGATTAGAAAGGTTTCTTACCTCGCAACAGGCATAACCGTTTGAAGGACAGGAGAGAGATGAAAAGCTTTTATACGATTGATGATCTAAGGTCGGCCTCTGGAGATGACATTTTTAGCCGGGAGCACAAGCCTGCGCGCTTGGCTGTTATTGGAAATCCAATAGAGCATTCTAAATCCCCTCAGCTTCACCAACCTGCTCTGGATGCCTTAGGAATAAATGCGACTTACATTCGCGTCCAACTTTCTGCAGAGACCTTTGACGAGGGGGTTTCCTTAATGAAGAACCTTGGTTTCATTGGGTGCAATGTCACCCTACCTCATAAGGAGCGCGCGCTTGCATGGGCGGCTCAGCCTGATGTATTTGCACAGCAGGTAGGAGTGGCCAATACGATTGTCTTTGCTGAGGATACCTGCTATACCACTGACCCAGTTGGTTTGGAACGAGCGGTTCTGGACAATTTAGGCTATTCCATGTCGGGAGGGCGTATCTTTATTGCGGGGGCTGGTGGAGGTGCTGGCTCAGCTGTCGCTCAATACCTTGTGACGAGAGACATAGGTCATGCATTCTTGTATAATAGAACCCCAGAGAAGCTCGATGCAGTCTATGAGCGTATTATAAATGCATGCAGTGTCGACCTTACGAAAGTGTCTTGCTTGGGGGGGGATAACTATCCTGCGCCGGATGAGCTTGAGCTGCTGATTAATGCCACGTCATTGGGGCTTAAACCGACAGATCCTAGTCCTATTCCTGAAGAGCTTTTGAGACCCGATCATGTGGTATATGATATGACGTATGGGTGTGAAAACGCTCTTGCTATGGCCTGTAAAAAGGTCGGAGCACGTTACGTCGATGGCCTTTCTATGCTACGTCATCAAGGGGCTGAAGCCTTTAAGCTTTGGTTTCCTGAGCAGACCTCTAATTTAGATGTGATCTCCGTGATGGGATTGTAAATTTGCTCAATACAATCATTTCGGTAAAAAGGTAATAAACTTCAAGAGTGTTCTGTAAAAAATACTCTTTTTTTTGATTTCTTTTTAAATGTGCTTTCTCTGTTTTTAGGGTGTAACTATCTTTATTGCAATGTGTTATGAGTTTTTTCTTGAAATTGGCACTTGGTTAGCTTTTGTAATATATAGTAAAAAAATTTTTAAATTATGAAAGTTCGTTTAACAAAGCAATCTAAGATTCTCGCAATCGCTTTAGCCGTAGCATGTGTTGTGGCTCTTGTGTCAACGGCTTCTGTTAATTATGCAGAAAATGCGCCTCAAAAGCCTTCTTTTTCTCTCAATGAGCATGACGCCATTCTCCAGATTTTGGAAACATCATCTTCTTCAAAAGAAGTTTTAAGAAGAAATCAATATGTGAGTTACATTGGGGAGTAACTCATACTGGATCACGTAGTGCGCTCTAGGTGATCCCACCCTCCTGATAAAGGGATAGGGGTATTTTTTGTTATAGAGCCAATTTGGTAGAAAGGAAAAGGAGCCTTTCGAAGATTTGGAGACTCCTCAGACGGTAATGTAAAGAGAAGCTCGTAGTCTTCCCCTTCCTCTAATGCAGCTTTTGTGTCTGCGCCCGCTCTTAAAGGAAGATTATTGAGGTCTAGAGTATACCCGACATTACTTAGGGTTGTTAAGCGAGGGAGGTCTCGTGCGATTCCATCAGAAAGATCCATCATGGCCGACACATTCACATGTTTTGATAGCCAAAGGGACTCCATTAGTCTGGGAGTGAAAGTCAAATGGTGTTCGGAATGGAAACTGTTCCCTAAAGCACCTGAAACGTATATGAGATCCCCCACTTTAGCTCCTGAGCGCAAGATCGGTGTAGAGGTGTTGAGCTGACCTGTTCCGCTAACCGAAATAAATTCTTTATCTGAAGGGGCTACAATTACCGTTTCACCTCCTACGATTGTGCAACCATAGGGGGTAAGTGCTTCTTCCATTCCTTTGTAGAGCTCCAAGACATCTTCCAGAAAGCTGGATTGTCGTAAGCCTATTGTTATAAGTAGGTGTGTAGGCCATCCTCCCATGGCGGCAAAGTCGCTTAGCACTCGATTGACAGCTTTGCGGCCAATGAGTTTAGGGGAAGTATGAGGAAGGTAATGTTTCCCCTCCACGATACAATCTGTTTTAAGAAGAGTTCCGTTACTTAGCAATGCACAGTCATCGCCGATACCGATTGTATCTGAAGACGGTTGTCGTAATTGATTTGCTAGAAGCGAAGTTAGGCGGTCTTCCGTAAGCGTTCCTAGAGGGGTTTTCATTTTGAGGGAGCTCTAGATTGCAGGATTGATGTCAGTGAATCGAGAGAGAATCTGGAAGCAAACGGTTGCACTGTTAAAAATAAAATGAGCTAAAATAGGGGTCCAGAGTGTCTTGGTTTTCTCATAGGCATAAGCCAGCATAGCTCCCATTAAAAACAAGGTAGGCATTGCCGCAAAATTGAAGTGAATCAGGCTAAAAAAGAGCGCGGAAAAGAAAATGCCAAAACGAGCACTCGTATAATGTTTTATAACGGGGTAGAGGTATCCTCGAAAAATGAGTTCCTCTACGAGAGGTGCTCCAATACAAGCACAGACTGCGAGGAGAGCTATGAGAAGGTAATCGGAGCTTTCTTGGAGAAAGACTACAGTGCTCTGGAGAGGTTGTGTTCCTAGTAGGTCATTTAGGTATTCAAAATATCCGGCTTGCATGATGAGAGCGGTGAAAGCCCAAGCGCTGGTAAGGGTAAGGCTCACATACTTTAGCATACGCTTTACGGGGACTTTAGAGAGACCAAATTGAGTGATTACATTCGTGCGGAAACAGACGATGCATAAGATTGCGATAATTTCAAAGAGTTGAAAGGTTAAGTTTTTCATTAAACTTTTGAAAGTGATCGAGGCAGATGTAGAGGCTGCTTCAAGTGAAGGGTTTGCAAATTGGGCTACTGCGATGCCTGTGATAGCTAACATTAAAACGATGAGGAGAATATCAGCTATATTGACAAAATAGGTTGAAACTCCTTTTTCTAAAGGGGGCGTATCGTTGGTTTGACCAGATTTGGCCAACTTTAACAGAGTAAGGTGTTCCTTGATGCCTTTGGGAAGAATAAACACCAAAACTGCCAGAAGCAGGGTCATAAAAAGGAAGCTGTAGACCTGAAATTCAATCATAATATCTTACCCTGTATAGATCACTTGAAATGACAAGTGCTAATGGTTTCTCATAAAGTCCGCGACTCCTAGGAAAAAGTCATGAAGAAACATCTGAATATCTTCTGGAACTTCAGCCTGCACCATTGCCTCGTCCATGATTTCGACCCAACGGTCTCTTTCTTTTTCACCAATGAGGTATGGCGCATGGCGCATTCTGAGCCTCGGGTGTCCACGCTTGATCATGTATGTCTGATCTCCTCCAAACCGAAAGAGTAAAAAGTCGCTAAACCTTTCTTCAGCACCTTCCCAATCATCAGGCGGATACATTTTGCCTATGAGTTGATCTGTTCTCATGATTTTATAGAATTCGGTGGCAATGTTACGGATTCCATCGCGGCCCAATGTCTTGTAAATATATGACTCGTCCATCAGAGGGGATATAGCCAAAGAGTTGCTAGAATGCAAAGGATAGGATGGAGATGTAGCGACTATTTTGCAAGGGTGTGAGAAGTTAATAAATACCTCTCAGTACTCCCAAAGAAAATCCGTTGCTTTTTTTGTGTACTCTCGTCATACTTAAAATTATGGCAAAAAAGGCTCTTGGAAAAGGATTAGGTGCACTTATCAAACCAGCCCCTAGTCCTCCTACACAACTTCCTGATACTGATACTGAGAGTGTACAATACCTCTCTATACATAAGGTTTATCCAAGTCCCCATAACCCTCGAAAGGAGTTTACAGAAGATGAAATTGAAGAGTTAGCAGCCTCCATTAGAGAGCATGGAGTGATTCAACCTCTTATTGTTAGAGAAGTCTCAGGAAAATATGAGCTAATAGCAGGTGAAAGGCGTTGGAGAGCATCACAAAATCTTACTTTAAAGACAGTTCCATGTATTGTTCGGGTTGCTACGGATAAGGATGTCCTTGAGATGGCCTTGATCGAAAACTTACAACGTCAAGACCTCAACCCTATTGAAGAAGCTGCGGGGTATATAAAATTGGCAGAAGAGTTTGACCTCAAGCAAGAGGATATTGCAAAGCGGGTCGGAAAGTCGCGTGCGAGTGTTGCAAATATGATCCGGTTATTGGATTTAGGAAAGGACATTCAGGTGTTTTTGATCCAAGGGTTGCTAACGGTCGGTCATGCAAAAGTTTTATTGGGCGTGAAGGATTTAGTGCAGCAACGAACACTTGCTGATCAAGTCATTCGCCATAAGCTAACGGTACGTCAGACTGAACAAGCAGTCAAAAGGCTTAATGAGCCAGAGCAAGAGAAAGAAAACAAAGATTCTGTTGTGGCGAGTCCAGAAATCTCTCGTATTCAAAACAGTTTGAGAGAGCGGTTCTCAACTCAAGTGTCTATTACGGATAATGGAAAGAAAGGCAAGATCCAGCTGGAATTTTACGGGCAAGACGACTTACAGAGATTACTGGATATCTTAGGAATAGATGCAGATTAAGCAACGTAGTTGAACTTTTAGAGTGAAGCTGTAAGTATTTCTTAATGCTCATTTGAGATGACGACTATTTGATCTGATTTTACGATGGTTGTTTTTTCTCCCAATAACCGTTTAGGCTATTTCATCTTAGTCTTTTCTTTATGTGTAACAGGTTGCTATGGAGAGGGGAAGTTGTCTCCTAATAAGGAGAGGTCTTTACCTTTGATTATTGCCCACCGAGGGGCTTCATATGATGCTCCTGAGAACACTCTCCAAGCGTTTCAGTTGGCTTGGGAGCAAGAAGCAGATGGTATCGAAGGAGATTTTTTCCTCACCAAGGATAAGGAAATTGTGTGCTTCCATGATGTAAACACTAAAAGAATTACGGGTGTAGACCTGATGGTTGAGGATGCGACCTTGGATGAGTTGCAGGCATTAGATGTTGGCGGTTGGAAAGGTCAGGAGTTTGTTGGAATCAAAATGCCAACCTTGCAAGATGTGATCCAAACGGTGCCAAAGGGTAAAAAGATCATTATTGAACTCAAATCAGATGAAGTAATTGTCCCCTATCTGTGTAAGATTCTAGAAGACTCTGACTTAGATGTAGACCAGATTGTCGTGTTATCATTTAATAAGTCAGCCATTCAACGATTAGAAGAAGTCGCGCCTTATTATAAGACAACCTGGGCGGTAGCCTTTACTAAAAGATTGTTCGGGCGTGTTGTGCCGAGTCCTGATCAAGTCCTGCGGACACAGAGGGCAATGAATTGCGATGGTATTAGTACAGGTAGGCTTTACATTCCTCAAGGGTTCTCTCAAAAATTGGCATCAAAAGGAATCGCACACCACGTCTGGACTGTGAATGATCTAGCTGAAGCGCAAACCTTCTTAGAACTACAGTCAATAACCACAGATATACCAGAAGTTTTGGTTAAGGGGCTAAAGTACTAACAAGGCTCTATCAGAACAATTGTCTGATAGCCTAAAAGTTGACGTGTTTTGGATGTACTAGAGAAACGAGGTTTATTGCGCTAATTTGTAGAGGGTTTGGTAAGAAATAGTTTTTTCAGAATTAGGAGGCACGCTGATACTAAAGGTGATGTGATGACTATCTTCAGCTTCGTATGGGTGGCTGTTCTCAGAGATAGTCCAATCATCCCAACGAGTAAGAGCTTCTCTGACTTGGATGATAGCTTCTTCTTTAGAGCGGTTGGTTAGCTTAATTTCGACAGTTTCCTTAATCTGCTTTTTTGTCGCTTCAAAGGAGGTAATCCTGCGATCTCCAATAAAGTCAAAGGCTTCCCCTGTATGAAATCGAATCGTTTCTCCTTGAGGGGTATGCGAAACCAAGTTGTCTCCCATAAATTCTAAAGATTTCTCATCTCCTTTATAAAGGCGTATTTTCCCTTTAGGTAAGGGGACTCCTAAGCCTGAATCCGATGAATTGTCGAAGCTCCAGTAAATAGAGACTTTAGTATGAAAGTTTGCACTCTGCCCTTTGCTGGTTTGAGGTGAGCCATAAAATCTGGCGTGCTTTTGGGCTTCATAGACATATGTTTGTGTAGCCTTGATTTGTGAAGAGGTAATAAATTGAATTTGTTTTGTTTGCCGGTCCTTTAGCGTAATTGGGTGATTTACATGATAGATGTGATAGGAATCGATTGAACGTTGACTGACCTGAGGGCTATCATTGAGGCGTTTATTATAGCTAGTAGTCGTCGCTACGGCAAACTCCTCAGGAACATTAGGCGATGAACGGTTAATGTCTCCAGCCATTAGACGCACATTTGCTTGTTCAAATGCTGTACCACTCGAATTATTCAGGGTGACCCAACCGTTGAGTTGAGCTAATGGTTTTGCATCATCTACAATGAGGTTATAATCAGTCGACCAAGAGAGTCCACTAGAGAGGTAAGATAGCTCGGCAGCACCTGATTGTTTGGACTCCGATTCTATGATCCAGCTTAAGGTGGGAGTAAGAATCGAGTCTGTGCCAAGTGTAGGGAAGAGAGGGGTGCCAGGGAGTCCGAATCTCAAGTCTCCCTCAATTTGAATGATGGGTTCTTCGTTTTTATACCCCTTTGTGTAGCCACTGCGAATAACTTTTCCTAAAACCTTATCAGGAATGATCGAATCGGTTTTGGGGAGAATAAAGGGAATAGTTTGACCAACAAATTGATCTAATAAAAGGGATTCGGAGATCGTGTCATTATGATAGTTCTGCTCTTTTATGGAAAATTTGAGAGTGTCAGAGGTTGGTCTCAAGACGACGGAGTTTGGCTCAAGTTGAGACGTAACCGAGTCAAAGTTTATGACATTTTCTCCAGAAATCAGATCGAGCGGGACTTGTTGCCTAATAATCGCGAAGTTGTCATTGTAGAGAGTCAAGGATGTGTTGGCATTTGCGAAGGATAGTCCACAGAACAAGAAGAACAGAGAGGGTGCTTTCATCTGGGGAAATATATCAAGAGGGAGGCTAAAGGACGAGAATCTTCCTTCTTGCTTTTTTTGCACCATTGATCACACGGTAAGCCTATATGATTTCTGCTATTAAGAATGCTTTAAAAGGCTATGCGATAGGTGCTGCGAATGTTGTGCCAGGAGTTTCGGGTGGGACGATGGCCTTCTTGTTAGGCGTTTATGAGCGCCTTTTAAATGCGATTAAGGGAGTCAATGGGACAACTCTCAAGTTGTTATTACGTTTGAAAATAAAAGAGTTCTTTGTAGCTATTGATGGAGGGTTTCTGTGTTCGATTTTCTTTGGGGTAGCTCTGAGTTTTATTACTTTAGCGAAGTTGCTTAAATGGGGGTTTGAAGAATATCCCCTTTATGTGTGGAGCATCTTTTTCGGACTTATTTGTGCTTCTGTTCCTTCTTTGCTAAAAGAGGTTAAGAAGTGGACTGTGGGGTGCCTTTTATTTGCCCTTACCGGAGTCAGCACGGCTGGAATGATGGCTTTTTTGACCCCCCTGTCAGAAAATACTCATGTCTTATATTTGATGATCTGCGGCGTAGTAGCTATGGCGAGTATGATTATTCCAGGGTTGAGTGGGTCTTTTGTCTTACTCCTTTTAGGAAACTATAAGCTAATAATGCTCGATAGTATGGCAGCCCTGAGTGAGGGAGATTTTAATGCAGCACTTACGACCTTGGTTCCTGTAGGAGTAGGGGCTGTTCTTGGAGTTTTGGTTTTGGCTCGCTTGTTAAGTTGGCTGTTTAAGACGTATTACGATTTAGCTCTCTCACTTATTGGTGGTTTTGTCGCAGGCTCTTTAGCCGTTATTTGGCCCTGGAAGGATGCCGTCGTAGAGGAATTTACCAAGGTTGACGGAGCTGTTAAGGAAAAGATTATGGGCTTTGACAATTGGAGGCTTCCAAACCTTTCCTCAACAGAAGACTGGATCGCAATAGCTTTCTGTGCTGGCGGGATGCTTTTACTTTGTATTACCGAGAGTTTGGGTAAGAAAAAAGCGTGATAATCATAAAAAGAACCAAGATTACGAAAAAGCATTGCACGGATCGTATCCCGCTTTATGATAAGAAAATATGGTCGAATCTAGAATAGTGGATACATATTCCCACAGTAGTCTGCAACAGATTCGTCACAGCTTTAAAGCTATGATAATCTCTCGCGCTCTGGAGAATAAGCTCTCCAGTCTCTATAAAGCGGGAAAGATTGTCGGAGGGGTTTACCTTGGTAAAGGGCAAGAAGCTATAGGTGCAGCCTTGGGAACGGTTCTACAACAAGGGAAGGATGTCTATGCTCCTTTAATTAGAGACCAAGCAGGGCGAACTGCATTTGGTGAAGATCTCTTAGATGTCACCAGAACATATTTAGGCAAAGTTTCAGGCCCAATGAGAGGACGCGATGGAAATATCCACCGAGGGCGTCCTGATCAAGGAATGCCCGCTATGATTAGTCATCTAGGAGCATCTCTTTCCTATATTGTAGGGATGCTCTTTGCTCGAAGACTTAAGGGAACTCTTCATGACTCTATCGGGGGGGCTACTTTTGGAGATGGCGCTACCTCCACTGGAGCGTTTCATGAAGGGTTAAATTTAGCGGCTATCGAAAATATTCCAATGATTGTTTTAGTGGTGAACAATCAGTTTGCTTACTCCACTCCTAATGATCGTCAATTTTCTTGTGAGAATTTGGTTTCTCGGGCGGAAGGTTATGGCGTCCAAGGGTACAGTGTTGACGGCACCGACCTCATCTCTTGTATGAAGGTTATGAATCAAGCTGCCGAGTCTGCTAGAGCCAGTGGTGGTCCTCAATTGGTTGTTGCAGATGTTCTCAGGCTTTGTGGCCATGGAGAGCACGACGATGCGAAGTATATTCCACAAGAGCTGAGAGAAAACTTTAAAGACTGTATAGAGATCGCAGAGCAGCAAATGTTGTCTCATGCTGTTTATACACAGGAAGAAATAGAACAAATTAAGAGCCAAGCAAAAGAAGATGTCCAGAAGGCGGTAGCTGTTGCGCAAAGAGAAAGTGACCCTGATCCTCGTTTAGATGATTGGAGAGCCTTTGGAACGTTTTAGGAGAAATCAGATGTCATTTACTTATATCGAAGCTATCCGGCAGGCACAAAAAGAGCTTTTGCAAGAGCAACCTGAGGTCTTTATTTACGGGCAGGATGTAGCCGCCTTTGGTGGGGCTTTTAAAGCAACCGAGGGGCTAGCCGAGTTGTTTCCCGATCGTGTCATTGACGCTCCTATTTCAGAAGATGCGATGACCGGAATGGTGATCGGGGCTGCAGTAGAGGGTGCGAGACCTATTTTAGAGATGCAATTTGCGGACTTTTCCTCGATAGCATTTAATCAAATTGTGAACCAAGCTGCGACTCACTATTATCGCACTGGGGTACAGGTGCCAATGACTGTAAGGTTACCTTCGGGGGGGACTCCTGGTTCAGGCCCTTTTCATAGTCAAACTATGGAGAGTCTTTATGCCCACTATCCAGGGCTTATTGTTGTGACTCCAGCCACTGTTGCTGACGCTTACGGAATGCTTAAAGAAGCTGTGCTGATGGATGACCCCGTTGTTTATTGTGAGCATAAATTTCTCTACAGATGGTTGCGCTCTAAAGAGTTGAGTAAGAATGCCTTACCTATTGGTCAGGCACGCATTGTGAGATCTGGAAAGGACGCGACAGTTGTGACTTACAGTGCCATGGTTCATGAGGCTGTTAAGGCTGCGGAAGTGCTCCATGAAGATGGTTGGGAGATTGAAGTCGTGGATTTACGTTCGGTGAAGCCCATAGACCTTGATACCGTGATGGCATCGATTTCTCGGACAGGACGTCTTTTAGCTCTCGGAGAGGGATTTCCTTGGGGTGGGGTTACCTCGGAAATTGTTTCATTGGTAGCTGCTGAAGGCTTCCATCTTCTTGATGCTCCACCTATGCGCTTGAATTCCAAAGATACGCCAGTGCCTTACCATCCAGATCTTTGGGCTGCCCATAGGCCTACTCCTGAATCAATCATTGTCAGTCTTAAGCATCTTTTACGTCTTTAACACCTATCCTTTATTACCTTACTAATATGCCACATGTTGCCATAATTATGCCCCAACTCGGAGAGTCTATTGCAGAAGCTACGATTGTAAAAATTCTCGTGCAGCCAGGGGAGCTGGTAGAGATGGATCAAGAAGTCATCGAAGTGGAGACTAATAAGGCCACGATGGGGGTGACAACCTTGTGTAGTGGTAGAATACAATCGTTTCATATCGAAGAGGGGGGGAGCTATGCAGTGGGAACACAGTTGGGAATAATTGAGGCTACAGAAGAAGAGATTGAAGCTTCTGGAGTAACTGCTCTCACGGCCTCAAGTAATACGCAAAGCTCTGTAAAAGGGGAAGAAGGTGTTTCTTTGATTGAGAAGACGCTTTCTCATGGTGATAATCCAGCCATTGCGCAAGACAGTCAGATAGATTTACCTGATTCGATTGAGATCGAGCCTTCTATACATGGGTTGCCTGTCCCTGTAGGGACGAAGGGTGCGAGTTACCTTTCTCCTCGAATGCGTGCGAGAATGGATGAGTTGGGGCTACGAGCGGCCGATATTTCAGCGATTGTGGGTAGTGGTGCAGGAGGCCGTATTACGATTCAGGATTTAGAAGAGTTCTTAGTGAGTATTGAGGATTGGCCTAAAAGTAAGGCGTCGCCTATGCGTCTTGCTGTTGCTGACGCGATGCGCCGCTCTTGGACGCGACCTCTCGCAACCGTTAGTATGCCAGTTGTACTAGACAAGGTCTTAGAGCATCGTAAGGCGCAAACTCCTAAGCCAGGGCTTACTTTATACATTCTCAGGGCATTCGCACTTGCGCTTCAGTCTGACCCTACTTCCGCTGGCTACCTTATCGGGGAAAATATCGTATATCCGCGCGCCTTTGATATTGGAGTAGCGGTACAGGTCGCAGATGGGGTTGTGGTGCCTGTGATCCGTGATGCTGATAAAAAAACGGTTCCCCAGTTAAGCCAAGAGTATGCGAATTTGGTAGAAAAAGCACGTGAGCGCAGACTAGGTAAGGAGACGTTCGAGAAGGGGATCGCTACGGTGACGAACTTTGGAACCTTTGGCTTGGTTTCTGGCACTCCGATCCCACTCCCTAATGAAACACTTATTTTGGGGTTAGGTGCAGGGGTGAAAAAACCGGTGTGGAGTGAAGAGGTTGCAACATTTATTCCTGTGACGACGTGCGAGTTGACTCTTACCTTTGATCACAGGGTTGTGGATGGAGGAGGTGCAGGCCTTTTATTACAGAAAGTCAGAGATTCCTTACAAACGCCAGAATCTCTTTAGTGAGTCGTGGCTATTTCTTAAATTTATTGACCGCGACAATGTAAGTGCCGGATTGGTTTTGCTCTCGGTCTTCCGCGCGCCCTATGTGAATGACTTTAGACCTTGGGTCGAGTAGGGCATTAGTTGCCTTCAGGAAGTCTACTCCTAGGATTCCATGTACCGGACTTCCGTCAGGCATCGAGAAAGATTTTTTGAGGACTTGTAGTTCACCAATCGCTAGAGGAAATTGGGTGAAGCGTGTTTGCCCAAACATGATATTATTAGCAATTGCGAAGTCTAGACGAGATGAGTCTCCTGCTATATCTATCATTTGGTTATTTGTGTGGGTCGTTTCTAGATTGATTTGTCGAGCGATATCTTTATCTAAAATCGAAACTTCGGCTCCCGTATCAATGACCCAATTGAGACGCCTTCCATTATAGGTGCTGGAAAGCAGGAGGTGGGAGTATTTACTTTTGGAATAAAGGGGGAGGGTTTCGAAACCGAGACGAGAATCTGTTTTTAGAGAGGGATTATAGTCATGAGGTTGAATGTCATATCTAGGAATCCATATTCTAGAGGAAGAAATTTCTATTAAGGCTCCAATCTCAACTAAAGCATCCAACCCAATTTGGCCATTATAGGATGTTTGAGAGTTTTTAGTTTTTAATGTTTCAGAGGTCACAGCTAGTAAGAAGGGATTGATGACCTGTGGACCACATTGCAGGGATGTTTCATTAAGAGTGGATTTTACGGTTCTTCCTAAAACCCCTTTACTTACAACTTTGTATTTAGGCTCCTTTGTGACGCCTACAAAGTTTGCGATGTTTTTTTGTAAATCAGTGCTGTTAGCTCCACTATCAATCAGCATTCTTACAGGTTTGTTTTCAATATTTATAAAGCACCAAAAACGAGAGTCATCTTTTATGCTCATGAGTTGTCTCTCAATATATCCATGACTACGCAAAGACTCTTCTCTGATATCACTACGAGAAAACTTATAAGTAGAACTACAAGACACAAGAAGGAGAATTCCTGTGACATATAGAGAAAAAAGGCGTGTATTCATTTAATCTCTTATTTAATAGCTAAAAGGTGTTTGTAAACTAGAATGGAAATTTAATTTGTTGCAGATATGACACATGAAGTTCATAATGTCCTAAAATGAAAACATTAGATGAAAAACAATTGTTGGCGATTAAAACGGAGCTGAATCGGGACATTACGGAGGTGGATTCTTGCATTTGTGATACAGAGCAAAATATCCAAAATGCGATAAAGAAAATTATGGTGGAGTCGAACAGTCCTCTTGTCTCTAAGGAGCTAGCCGGGCTTCAAGACCAAATTGACGTATACGGGAAAGGGGTTCGCCAATTAAGGGCTCGTTTAGCAAGTCTTAAGGAAGTGTCGGCAGATATTGTTGCTCCGTCTAAGGAGGTTGTTCAGAAAGAAGATTCTGAGAAAAAACATCGTATTGCGAGAGAGATTCAACACGAGATTCATAATAAATCCGTTACATTTACAGACTTTGTGAAAGGGTTATTCATGTGGCAAGATACGCCAAATGATAGAATAGACTCTTAAGGACAGGAGTCTTCGGATGTTTCTCCAGTCTCTGACCATCTTCGCTCTTACTTTTATCTTATGTGGAGCGCAAGAGTCTCTTTTACCTAACGCTTGGGACAAAGGCTTCGCAAAATTGCATTCGGGGGATCAAGCCTTTCAGGAGCAAAAGTATAAGCAAGCTGCTAAGGAGTATCAAGAGGCTCTTAAGGTATTAGATAAATGCTCTGAACCTAATAAACTTTTATATACCGAATTGCAGGATCGATATGAAACGGCGACCCTGCTTGCATCTTCGGAAAGTCCCCCTCTAGAGCCACAGAAACCTTCGATACCTCTTAAGGCGAAAGTTAGAGAGGTTGTCATTCCTGAGTTGAAGTGGTCTGAAGTAACGTTAAAAGAGGCTATAGATTTTCTAAGAAACCTCTCTATTACATACAATCAAGAGAGTGTGTCTTTGGAGCAAGCAGGGGTATCGTTTATTTTACACCCAATATCTTCAGACCTTGAGAATGAAAGGTTTACCCTTCATTTAAGGCAGGTTTCAATTCTTCAGATCTTAAAAGCCTTGTGTAAGGTTATCGATGTGAAGTTTTCCCTAGGTGAATATGCTATAGCCCTTTCGGAGCGTAGCAATAGTTCAGAAATGTTTACGAAGCATTACTCTTTACCATCTTCTAAGCTCTTACGAAATGTGGGTTTAGATAAGTTACCTAAAGGGAGTCAAAAATTATTTGGTGAGGTGACCACATGTACAACACAGCAGCTCTTAGAGAACTTAGGGGTTGAGTTTCCTCAAGGAAGTTCGATTCTGACAATTGCTGCTTCGGACACACTGATCATAAAAAATACAGAAGCTCAGCACAACTATATTGATGCCCTCATACAACGCATGAATGAACAGCGAGGGGATTTGATAAAGCTTGAAGTGCGTCTTATTTCGATACAAAAAAACCTTGAAAACGAAAGAGCCAAAGAGTGGTCGTTAGCAGGCTCTCTAACAGAGCTTTTCTCCGCAGGTCAAGTCTACGCTTCGGCCAATACAACGCCGTATTCATCAGGGTTTCTTTATGACCCTTTAAATATTAAAGGAGGCCAAACGTTAAATTCTTCGTTGATACAAACTCCTTTGGATGAGGGAATAACAAGTTTGGAGTCTTATACGAATTTGCTTTCTGGAGGTTTATCTTTTGCAGCAGGAATGACGAGCATTGGCACTGAGTTGTTATTTTACGGATTACGTCAGAGCAAGAACGTTAAATGTTTGATCAAACCTCATGTGATAGCACAATCTGGCAAGTGTGTGAGCCTAAAAATAGGGGAGGAGTTTAGATATCCATCTCAATATTCTCCAGCGAAAGTTTCATCAGGCACTGGAGGCGTGCAATGGGATGATGACTTAGGTGATTACACATGGAGGGAGGATTACTCTCCTGTTTTAGAGCGCCTTAACACCCTGTATGGGGGAGAAACCTTGTCTGCTCACTACACAGGAGCGGTGGTTCCCAGTCACCCTATTCAATTTACTACCACATTTTTAGGAACAAACATGTCTCTTATTCCTACCTATGACGCAAAGTCGGGACTAATAAACCTTTCGATAGACTTCACCCATCGAGAGTTTGATGGTTATATTAACTATGGTTCCCCAATCCAAACAGTTAGTCATAGAGTAACATTTGATAGGGATTGGCTTTCTAATAATATGGATATCTTGGAAGAGGATGTTTCTCTTCAGACCTTATTCCAAAGCTTAGAAAACTCGCCAGATATTGAAACCGAACAATATATCTTCCAAGCTACAGAAAATAGGATTTTACAACCATTGTTTAGCAAAGTTTCCGCTCAGACCAACGTTTCATTATTTGACGGAACCACCGTTTTATTGGGAAGTTTAGTTCAGACAAATCAAAGGTCTGTTGCTCAAAAGTCTCCGGTTTTCAGTAAAATCCCTTTCATAGGCGAGTTCTTCACCTCTAACGTAGAGCAAAGAATTGATAAACAAATTTTTATCGCTATAAAAGCCTCGATGGTGAACCCTCAGGGAGTTCCTTTAAATTAAACATAACCATTCCTTCAGAATAATGTCCACCCCTCCTAATAAAAAGACCGCAGATGATATGCTAAAGGCTGCTCAAGACAGAGCCGCTCATCAACCCGTGAGATCGAGAGAAAGCCGGGAAGTTGTCGTTAGAAAGGATGGCTCAAAAGTTGTAAAAGTAAGGCGCAGAAAGCGGAAGTCACAAGCCCCTGCTGACGTTTTGCAACGGTCTGAAGAGCAGACCAAAAAGTTTTATATTAAGCTCACCTTAATATTAATTGGAGTAGGAGTTTTCGCGAGTTTAGCATTTGGCCTTATATTTTTCTTCAAGGTAGCATACTTTAATAGTCCCAATTATATCACAGAGCTTGAAAACGGATTAAAGAGTAAACTACGTTCAGAAGTTAAATTAGAAGGATATAGATTAGGGCCGACAGCTTCAGTCATAGACAAGGTATCCCTTCTCAGCAATAACTCATCTATCGGCGAGGTCTCACTCGAATTAAAAAACCTTCAATTATCTCATCGGCCTGAGTCCGTCGTTTTTGGTCGGTTGACAGGCGAAGACGCTCAGGCGGAGGAGGGGACTTTGCATTTACAGTTAACAAAAGGACAGGATGAGTTGGTTCAAAGCCAATCCAACTTGGAGCCAAAGATACAGTATGACTATCAGAGCTTGAATATAGAAAAAGCGAATGTGCTTATAGAGGGAGCGCAATCTGGAGAGTCTCTTAGCGTAAAGGATGCGTCTTCCAGAGTCTTGTTGCGTGAGGATGGATTATTGCAAACCTTTATCAGAAATGGAACCATGGTAAATACTCCAGGATTACCTAAACTCTTAAATTCTGCTATTATTATTCATCATGAGGACTCCTATGAGGTGAAGGCATTGAAGTTGGGTAACGGGTCGACTGGTCTTTTAAGTATTTCAGGCAACATTACAAAGGACCTTACGGATACTCAGATATTAAAATGCGATTTTGACCAATTAAGAATAGAGGAGTCCAATGATAAAGTGGCAGACCTTATGGAAGCTTGTGTTTCATCAGAGGGGGGGACTCTCACAATGAATTCAGCTAGCCAACATTATACAATAGCTGCTGATGTTTCCCTTTCGGCAGCAGGTTTCTCCCTGAAAGGATTTGAATTTCTTTCTTCTTTTGCTGAGCTTTTTGGGGACTTTAGTTACCCTTATGTAGCGTTCAGAACTCGTAATAAAGTCAGCCTAGATATAAATAAGGAGCGCTATGCCTTTAAAAATATATATTTTGAGCAACAAGGGTTGCTTGCGATAAGTGGAGAAATACACATTTCCTTTGAGGGCGCGCTTTCTGGTAAGATTAAAGTAGGAATCCCGACCGCAAAAATTGCTAAGCAGTACCCCGAGTTAGATGTAAAACATCTAGAAGATAGTAGAGGTTATCTTTGGTTTGATACGACCCTTTCTGGCACTACTCTCATCCCTAGGGATGATTTTAAGGAAGAGTTTAATAAAGTCGCTGAAGCTTTGTAATAACGAGTCTCTCTTTTTCTTTGCCTTGGGGTGAAGAAAAATAAAACAATATTTTTGAGATAATTCGTTGCCTTTTCCTGATTGGATCTTCATCTTATATAATTCATGCACGAAGATGTTGAAAAGCTTGTTAACGCGGGGCGGATTTCTGATGCCATAGGAGCAAAGCTCACTACTTTATCCCCCAATAGTTATGTTCTTCATAACAGTTGGGGCGCTGGGAAGGTCTCTAATTGGGATTTGTTTGGAGGAAAAGTGACGATCGACTTTGAGAAGTCTCCAGACCAAACCATGGGGCTTAAATTAGCATTACAGAAATTGACCCCTCTTGAGGAAAGCGATTTGCGGGTTCAAAGGCTAAACTCATTGGGAGAGCTTCAGGAATTAGCGGAGAAAGACCCAGGAGAAGTTGTCATTAGGTTATTAGAAGCTCATAAAGGCAGTTTAACTCCTGACCAGATCGAAAAGGAGTTGTCAGGATCTCTGATTGAAGCGGATAAATATAAGAAGTGGTGGGACAAAGCGAAAAAGTCTCTCAGAGAATCTAAGAAGGCAAATGTGCCAACAAAGAGAACCGAGCCACTCACCATTAGAGATAGCAATGAAAGTGTAGTCGAGTCTCTAGTAAAAGAGTTTGAAGAAGCTAGGCATTTAAAAGTTAAAATTAAGGTTCTTGAGACTCTTAAGGTAGAGGAAGGAGCTCTCAAGGAAGATAAAAGCATTCTCTCTGTTATATGTCTGCAGATAGAAGATTTATCGAGGAAGTCTTTAAAATTACAACCAGCTCTCACGTTCGAGCTTTTATGTGTTAGGGATGAGATTGTAGATTTGATAGATGAATTTGAACTTCCAGACAACAGCTATCAAATTGAAGACGCTTTGAGAGACTGTACAGGAGATTTATCTGAAGCAACTTCAGGGCTTGTGTCTGCAAGACAAAGGCGTATCTACGATGTATTCCCTGTGGCGTTCGAAGATGCTTGGGTTCAAAGGTTACTAGCAATCTTTAATACTATAGGAACTAGAGGTGTTGCAGAGATTTCTAAAATATTAGAGGATAAAGGCGAATCTAAGGCTCTGAAAAAGCACATTAAAAAGGCTCTTTCTCTAAGGACTCTAGGAGCAGATGCTTTATCATGGATTTGTCGAGAGCGTAATAAGTCTTCTGCTCAGCTGTTTAATCATGAGGTCGGCTTGTCTGTTCTAAATATCATTGAGTCAGATTATCTTGAAGACGGTCCGAGAAAAAGTAACAGATTGCAAGCGTATGTCTTGGAAGACAGAGAGCTTATTACTGATTTTTTAAAGGGGGTTGATGGAAACGATATTCAAAACTTTTCTAAGAAATTACTCAATTCACCTGCATTTCCAGACTTAGATCGAAAGTCTCTTTTGGCTCGTATTATTAAGGTATATCCAGAAGTTGGTGATCTTCTCTCCGGAACCACCACAAAGCGTGATGAAGGATTAATTGTTTCTTGGGAGTCTCTTGAGCGTAAGAAAGAAGAATACAAAGACCTTATTGAAAACCGAATTCCGCAAAACATCAAAGATATTGCGATTGCAAGAAGTTATGGAGACCTTCGAGAAAACTTCGAATATAAGGCGGCTAAAGACATGCAGGCTGTTCTTAATCGTCGTAAAGGCGAAGTTGGAATTGAACTTGCAAGGGCGAAGGCTACAGATTTTGCGAACGCAGACACATCAGTTGTAAACATTGGGACAATCGTGACCATGAAGAGTGAGAAAGGCGAGTTGATTGACTATACTATTTTAGGAGCTTGGGATGGAGATCCTGACAAAAAGATCCTTTCTTATAAGTCAGAAGTCGGTAAAGCTTTAATCGGGAAGAAGGTCGGAGACGCAGCAACGGTCTTAGATTTCGATACAGAGAAAGATTTAACTTATGTCATCGAGTCTATCACGGCTTACAATAAGGCGTAATAAGAGTTAATAAAGTTATCTCAACATCGTAATGCAAAACAGAGAGT
>CAYUKP010000012.1:0-21339 GCA_964445335.1 uncultured Verrucomicrobiales bacterium | reverse complement strand
AATTGTAGGTTCGCATCAACATATCAAGATTTTCTGATAACTTATGTCAAACAACTTTATTTTCTCTTCTGAGTCCGTCACTGAAGGACATCCAGACAAGGTCTGCGATTCGGTCTCAGACGCTATTTTAGATGCCTGCCTCGCACAAGACATCCACTCCAAGGTCGCGTGTGAGACCTTCGCGAAGGACAACATGATCGGAGTCGCGGGTGAGATCTCCACGCAAGCGGAGATCGACTACACCAAAATCATCAAGGACACCGTCAGAGAAATCGGGTATGATAAGAACTATGTCAAAGGGACAGACTACAGTTATTCCTGCTCCTTTGAGGCAGAACGCATCTTCACCCTCAACTTCATCGGTCAGCAATCTCCTGAGATCGCGCAAGGCGTAGACGCTGTCGCTGCGGAAGGCAAGGAAACGGCAGAACAAGGGGCTGGAGATCAAGGAATCATGTTCGGATACGCTACAAATGAAACCCCAGAACTGATGCCAGCTCCGATTGGCTACTCTCATGCCTTAGCCAAAGAACTCACTCGTCTACGTAAAGACCGCGAACTGACGTGGCTCCGTCCTGATGCCAAGACACAGGTATCGGTCGAATATGTGGACAACAAGCCGCACCGTATCACCGCAGTCGTCGTATCCACGATGCATGCCCAAGAGATCTCCACCCCAGAAGTCCGTGAGATCATTACAGAGCAACTGATCAAGAATGTCCTCCCCGAGTCTCTCATCACAGAAGACACCGAGTATCACATCAACCCAACGGGACTATTTGTGATAGGAGGGCCTGAAGGAGACGCGGGACTCACGGGTCGTAAAATCATTGTCGATACTTACGGCGGAAAAGGACGTCACGGAGGAGGAGCCTTCTCAGGCAAAGACCCATCCAAGGTTGACCGTTCGGCAGCTTATATGTGTCGTTGGGTCGCTAAGAACATTGTAGCGGCAGGCTATGCAGGACGCTGTGAGCTACAGGTCTCCTATGCGATTGGCTACCCAGATCCCGTCTCGATCCACCTCAACACCTTCGGCACAAGTCAGGTCGAGGAATCGGAGATTGTAGATGCGATCAAAGAAATCTTTTCCTTCAAGCCCGCAGACATCGTCACCGAGCTCGACCTTCTCCGCCCGATTTACTCTAAGTCCACCAATTACGGTCACTTTGGGAGAGAAGATGCAGGGCTCCCGTGGGAAGAAGTCAATCGTGTTGAGGCACTTCGCTCGATCTTAGGCTAAGAGATCGCCTCCTTTATTAATTTTTTACTCTATAACTTGTTTATATGTCAGACTATAAAATCAAAGATATCGGCCTTGCAGACTTTGGTCGCAAAGAGCTTATCGTAGCAGAATCCGAAATGCCAGGACTCATGGCGACCCGTGAGAAGTATGGCCAAGAGAAGCCTCTCCAAGACGTACGTATCGGAGGGTCTCTCCACATGACCATCCAGACCGGAATTCTCATTGAAACCCTCACCGAGCTTGGAGCAGACGTGCGTTGGGCATCCTGTAACATCTTCTCGACCCAAGACCACGCAGCAGCGGCCATTGCACAGAGCGGTGTTCCGGTCTTTGCATGGAAGGGCGAAACACTCGACGAATACTGGTGGTGTACGTGGCAGATGCTCTGCTTCCCTAATCCAAACGGTGAAGAGCCTCTCGGGCCACAAATGATCGTAGATGATGGAGGTGATGCCACCCTCCTTATCCACAAAGGATATGAACTAGAGAACGGAAGTGACTGGGTCAACACCCCTTCCGGGTCTACCGAAGAGCAAGTCATTAAAGACCTCCTCAAAGACATTCATGCAAAGCACCCGAATATCTTCCACAACTGGATTCCTGAGCTCAAAGGGGTTTCGGAAGAAACAACCACAGGGGTACACCGTCTCTACAATATGCATAAGGAAGGCAAACTCCTCTTCCCTGCAATCAACGTAAACGACTCTGTCACCAAGTCCAAGTTTGATAACCTCTACGGTTGTCGTGAATCTCTCATTGATGGAATCAAGCGTGCGACGGACGTCATGATCTCAGGTAAGGTCTCGGTTGTTTGTGGATACGGAGACGTAGGTAAAGGATGCGCTCAAGCCCTCAGAGCACATGGAGCGCAAGTGATCGTCACCGAGGTTGATCCGATCTGTGCTCTGCAAGCAGCGATGGAAGGATTCCGCGTTCTCACCCTCGAAGACACCCTCGGACAAGGAGACATCTACGTCACCACCACAGGGAACTACGACATCATCACCGTCGACCATATGGAAGCGATGAAAGACCAAGCGATCGTTTGTAACATTGGTCACTTCGATAACGAGATCCAAGTCGAGCCTCTCAATGCACGTACAGATGTCGAGCGTATCAACATCAAGCCTCAGGTGGATAAGTATGTCTTCCCGAAAGGCAACTGCATCTACCTCCTCGCTGAAGGGCGTCTCGTCAACCTTGGTTGCGCTACAGGACACCCATCATTCGTCATGTCCAACAGCTTCACAAACCAAACGCTCGCCCAACTTGAGCTTTGGAAGACCAAGGAGACCCGCGAAATCGGCGTAGAAGTTCTCCCAAAAGAACTTGATGAAGAAGTGGCACGTCTGCACCTTGAGAAGATTGGCTGCAAACTCACCAAACTCTCCGAAAAGCAGGCAGACTACATCGGCGTCAAAGTCGATGGCCCTTACAAGCCTGACCACTATAGATATTAAGCAAACGCGATCAAATTAGAATCAGCAAATGAGTAAAGGAGCAGTCAATTGCTCCTTTTTTATGCCCTTTCATATAAAATTAATATACTAACATAAGGCACAATTTATGACCTCTACCCAATAACTACCGCCCTTACGCCTTTCCTAGATAACACTCAAATTCCTTAACTCACCTACGAGCACAACATTAAAAAATTGACTTTTAAAAACATGTAACATTTTATCCCATAATCACAAGTTACCATTTTTCTCACGAAAAGGCTCTTTAACTATTTCACTTTGACAAGATAATCATATATCACTTATTTTTTCGCTAGGTTCTCTTATGAAGGATAAAAACAAGCTTTACACATTTTTAACTTTATCCTTCCTCGCCTGTACGATTACTTGTATTTTTTTAACCTTACACAAGCCTGATGAAAAATTCATCAAAGAATATTGGCTAACGGAACATCAACTGCAGTGGTTAAAGGAACATCCTACTATTACATTTGTTTCGACCCCTGACCACGCACCTTTTGAATTCATTGGAGAAAATGGGGAATTTAGTGGTTTGGTAGCAGAATATACGAACCATATTGCAAAAATATTAGACATTGAATTGGTTCACATCCCCACAAAAAGCTGGAAAGAAACCATAGAGTATGCACGAACAAAAAAAGCCGACTTCATTACAACCGCCTCCGTAACACCCGAAAGGTCGCAGTATTTAAACTTTTCTCAAAAGTATATTAACTTACCCAGAGTGATTTTCTCTAAGAAGGATGTTAATGCCTACAGAAACACACTTTCAAGTTTCAAAAATAAAACAATCGCTATTCCGGCGGGTTATAGTTTGAACAAATTCATAAAGAAGAATTACCCTGAAATTATCGTAAAAAACTACGACACTCCTAGAAACTGTATCATCGCCGCATCTTTAGGAGAAGTTGACGCTTACATTGGGGAAACAGTAAATACATACCGCACAATTGCTCAAGAAGGCATCACAAACCTAACTCATTACTCTCCAAGTGGCTACAATGCAAGCCAAGGGTTTGGAATAAGAGATGACTGGCCTGAGCTTGTTGAAATCTTCAACATTGCGCTTGCCCAGATCACGAGACAACAAAAACAGGAATTCTTAAAAAAATGGTATCGTTTACCTAAAAAAACAACTTCTTCTGACATTATTGCCCTAACTCTCACAGCTCTTCTTGTGACCTGCACTGCGCTTATTAGCTACTTCACCTTCATGAGTTACACTCAGAAAAAGAAACGCCAGAAAGAGAGAGAAATAAGCCAAGCGAAAACCCAACTCTTTCAGTCTATTAGTAATGAAATTCGAGCGCCTCTAGGCAAAATGATCGAGATGCTCAAGCAATCAATCGAAGAACCAGACAATAAAACACAACAAAAGCAAATACAAACAGCATTCAAAAACTCTCGTTATCTACTCAACATTGTAAATGAAATCTTGGATCTTTCTAAAATAAATTCTGGAAAGATGTCCATTACCCCTATGGCACATCGTTTAGAAAAAGTCATCCTCTCGGTGGAGCCTGTCTTTCTTAATACATCTGATGAAAATGATACGGAGCTCAAAATCACTCTTAATGAAGAAGACTATTCTCTCCCTTATCGAGTGCTTATAGATGAATTGAGAGTGCAGCAAATTCTCGCCACCATAATACGCCAATTTTCAAACACTAAAGACCCAATTACGGGTTTGATTACAGTAAATGCCTCTTGGACTCCTCCTGAAGAGAGGCACGGGCTATCCACCTTATTTAACATAGACGACATTCCTGCAAAAGACGGCTACCTCAAAGTAAAAGTTTCAGGCCCTATCCTGAAATTTTCTGACGCCTCCCAAAAACGTAATCACCCCTCGATTATAGAGGCACCAGAGGAATCACAATTAAGCCTTAGGGTCTGTAACAATCTGTGCTCACTCATGGACGGAATGTTAACAATTCAAACCACCAAAAGTAATACATGCTTTAATATTGTCCTCCCTTTAGATATCGTCCAATCAGAAAAATACAAAATTGAAGACGCCTCATCACCAATTTCCCACAAACAATCCGCTGAGCGAACACAGCATATTCTCATTGTAGATGACTCTATTATCTACCAACGGCTCACAATGTCTCTTCTATCCCATGCACCCTATAAAACATATCCTGTATCCAGTGGTGCGGAAGCATTAACATCCATGGCAGAAAACACCTTTGATTGTGTTCTCATGGATATTGAAATGCCCGAAATGAATGGTATAGAAACCATTAGAAAGAGAAGAGCAATGGAAACGCAACACAAGTTGCCTCATCAAATTGTTTTCGCCCTCACAGGGCACAAAGACCGAGAAAAAGAGTTTTTAGAGGCAGGCTTTACAGGGGTCATTACGAAACCAATGGATTTGCAGTCTTTTCTTGATGCCACATCGGCACATATTAGCTAACCTCTTCAACCATAATTTTTGTCGCACATATTTCCCCTAACTCATGACATTTCTGTTGTTACACAAGAATCTCTGTTTAATCGTAATCCTTTTTCTTACAATTCTCGCTTTAATATTCATTTCTAAAAGTGAAGAGCAGATTTTTCGGAATGAAAGAAACTGGTTATCAGATAAGCAATTGCAATGGCTCGCAGAGCACCCACAGATTTTTTACTCTGTTTCGCCTCATTTTATTCCAATTGAATATCTAGATAAAAACGGTCAACACGCAGGATTTACGTCAGAGTTCATAAAGGAAATCGAACACTTATTAAGCGTAAAGTTCACTCTTGTTCCTACAAAAACCTGGAGTGAAAACTTGGCCTTTTTAAAAAATAAAACAATAGACTTCACCGCCTTAGCTTCTCACTCTCCGGATAGAGAAGATTACATGCGCCTATCAAAAGATTACGTCACCTTCCAATCTTTTCTATATCTAAATAAAGAGCTACACAAAGAATCCCGCCCCCTAAAAAAACTGAACAATGCCACCCTTGCAATCCCTGAAGGGTATGTCACCGCAAATTTCATTAAGACAAATTACCCCAAGATACGTATCAAACATTACCCTACTCCTAGGCAATGTATACAAGCCGCTTCACGAGGAGACACAGACGGGTTTATTGGAGGTGGAGCCAGTGTGGCATACTTACTAAAACAGGAACACATCACAAACCTGCTCTTTAGTGGCCCCATTGGATTCTCGGCTGAAATGGGCATGGGTGTACGAAAAGACTTACCGATCCTAGAAAAAATTTTAACCGCAGCCCTTGGACAAATCACTCAAAAGCAGAAACTAGAATTTGAAGACAAATGGTATCATAACTATTCCGAATCAAACTTCTGGAATCAAAATTTTCTCAAAATTTGTAGCGTCTGTACAACTTTAGCCGCTGTTATATGCTTATACCTTATTCTACGTAGTAAAGCAGACCAAAAGCAGAGCTCTCAAGAGCGTAACCTTCATGAAGCAAGAAGTAGAACTTTTGCATCAGTCAGTCATGACATCAGAGCTCCTTTAGCGGCAATGAATGGTATGCTCGCATTAGCTGCGAAGGAACAAAACCAAGAAAAACGTAAGCAACAACTCACAGACGCCTTAACAAGTTCGACATATTTACTCAACCTAACAAATGAAATCTTGATGTTCACAAAGGTCAACGCAGGCAGCAGCACTCTCAAACTCAAAGCTCAACCCCTTCCTCCTGTCATTAAAACGACTGTTGAGCTTTTTAAAAATCAATCGAAGCAAAACGTAATTTTTACGGCTGACATTGATCTCGCCGCCATTGAAAACAAAGCACTCGTTATGATTGATAGCTTACGCCTCCAACAAGTTTTTACCAATCTCATAAGTAATGCTCTAAAGTTCACTAATGAAGGCAGCGTAACCCTCAAGACTTATTGGATTAACTCTGCACAAAACACAACCTTATGGCAACAAAGTGAGCTTGAATCACTAAGCCCCTCCCGAGGCTTTTTAATTGCTGAGGTCATTGATACAGGAATTGGTATAAAAGCAGAAAGACTCGAATCCATTTTCGGACACTTCGAACAAGCGGAAAGCGAAATCGAAAAAAACTTCGGTGGCTCTGGCCTTGGACTAAGCATTTGCCGTGACATTTGCCACCTTTACGGGGGAGAAATCAAGGCAATCTCCACCCTTGGACAAGGAAGCTCCTTTTCCTTTGCTCTCCCCTTAGATACGACCCCTCTCACTCAAGAAAGTTGACGCCAGCTCAATTGAGAGCATTAATAAATACATTATGAACCAACCCATTCGTCCACGACGCAATCGTAAAAACAGCGCCATTCGGTCTATGATTCATGAAACTGTTTTGACGCCTGCCAACCTAATCTACCCTTTATTTATACATGAAGGGGCAGAAGATCAGCCTATTGACTCCATGCCAGGATGTATGCGCTGGAGTCTCGTAGGGCTAATAGAGGAAGCCAAACGTGCACATCAGGAAGGCATCCCCGCAATTGTCTTGTTCCCAGCAATCGAAGAACACCTCAAAAGTAAAGGTGCTTCAGAATGTTATAACCCAGACGGTCTCATTCCTACCGCAATTCGCCGACTGAAGGAGTCTATTCCCTCTCTACAAGTTATCACAGATGTTGCTCTAGACCCCTACAACTCAGACGGACATGACGGCCTTGTAGAAGAAACATCCTCCGGTGAGATTCAAATCATAAATGACGAAACGGTCGAAATTCTATGTAAACAAGCTCTCTGTCATGCCGAAGCTGGTGCAGATATTGTAGCTCCCAGTGATATGATGGACGGTCGAGTCGGAGCCATTCGCGCAACACTTGATCAGGCTGGATTTAGCCAAGTATCTATCATGAGCTACACGGCAAAGTATGCTTCGGCTTACTATGGACCGTTCCGAGGTGCCCTAGACTCAGCACCTAAAGCTGGAGATAAAAAAACATATCAAATGGAGCCCTCCAATACTAGAGAAGCTCTTAGAGAACTCCGTCTAGACGAGCAAGAAGGTGCTGACTACATTATGGTTAAACCCGCAGGCTCGTATTTAGATATTATTGCACTCTTACGAAATAATACTCACCTTCCTATCGCTGCTTATCAAGTCAGTGGAGAGTACCTAATGATTAAGTCAGCCTCCAAGGACGGATGGCTGGATGAACAAAAAGTTATGATCGAGAGTCTGATCGGAATCAAAAGAGCAGGAGCTGACACCATTCTGACATATTTTGCATTAGACTATGCAATCTGGTATAATAGGCGAGCCTAAAGGGTATCTCTCTTTTTAAGGATTCATTTTCATTGCGTCTTGAATCCTCTTTCTAATCACTTCTTAATAGATTCACCATGAAACGTATTACATTATTAGCGCTCGTTTGTTGTCTTTCTGCATGCACTCCTACTATCACGGAACGCAAACCCGTGCCACCTCTTGGATCTGATGAAAGTGACATGCCTTGGAATACACCTCAAGCTGGTGAAGGTGGCGGAGCTCTAGGAGGAATGTTAAACCAATATTAAACCTAAAAGGGTTTATCGAACCTATCTCTTTTCATGCAACAAGAGCGACTAAGCATTCCAGAATATGCAATGGCTCTGGCTTATGTAGCGAGCCTTAGAAGTGAAGACCCTTATCGAAAGGTTGGCGCAGCCGCGTTGGACTACGATAATCGAGTTATTGGGACAGCTTACAATGGCTTAGCTCCTAAGTATGAAGCCCCGGAGGGGTTTTGGGATGATCGAGACCGAAGACAAAAGTACATGCTACATGCCGAAATCAACTTATGCTCGCTCATGAAGCGGGGCCAGGCAAAGCTCGTCGCATGTACGACACAACCATGCACATCCTGCATGCAGGCATTATGTGCACATGGTGTGAAGGAGGTCTACTATAGTGAGGCTTACCCAAACTCTCACTCACATGAGATTGCTAAAACCTATGGTGTAGACCTCATTCAAATTCACTCACGCGTAAAGTTTGAGTTCTAAAAGTCCAACGACTAAAGCGAGAGTTCAGAACTCTTGCTCTTCGAGGGGCGATAGAGAGAATCTCGATCCCCTCCTCCATAGAAACTCTTAATATATCCAGCCTCTACTAGGCAATCATACCACGCATCCAGTTGCCCTGGGTTTTTATACACCTTTCTGGCACTGAGGAGCCACTTTTGCCCTTCAGCCTGTTTACCTGCTTCCATTTCTTTTACGGCCTGAATGTAATAAAAAATAGGTGCATCACATGTGAAGTCATACTTGGCTTCCACCTTATTCGCTGCAGAGGTATTTTTTAGCTTCTTATCTGCAATATAGTTTTTGAATTCAGCCAAAAGAAACGTCGGATCGGTTGGCTTATCACTCAGAGCCTTTATAACCTTTTGAAAGTAGGGTTGACATGCCTGCCATTGAGATTGGACAAAGTGTACCTCTCCTAGATTGAAAAGTATCCCATGACTCTCTGGAGAAAGCGCTAGAGACTGTTTAAACAAACGTTCAGCTTTGTCAAAATCTCTAAACTCGACATAACACGCCCCTTTAATACTTAGTAAAGCAGGAAACTCTTTGATGAACTTCTCAGCTTCTGCAATCACCTCTAACGCCTCAAAAATACGTTGTTGCGAAAAAAGCCTTTTGGCTTCAACCAAATGTTTATAAAACTCATCACGATGCCTTTGTGGTAAATTTTCAAACTCAAGTTGATAAGTAGGAACACTTTTGGCAGGCAACTGAAGGACAAGGTGACTGACGACAAAAACTTTGAAAAGGTTGGTTAGAAAGCTGGACATAAAAATGGTTTTAACAAGGATTTAAGGACATTACTTCTACTATTCAAGGGAATTATCCCGATTGAACAATCAACAGAAACAAAGTCTTACGACATTTCAGAAAAGCGCAAGATAACATTTTAGTTTATATAGAGCTCATGCCTTACCATATAATCCCGCACCTCTTGTGTCAGCCCCTTCACCACACCACCTGCAGACCAATGCATGCGGATAGCAGAAGACGACACCTCATTATCAAAGGGCAAAACTGTAAACTGTCGATCCAATTTATGCGAGGGCTTCGCTTGCCTTTCAAGCACAATAAAGTGCAATGACTTGATCAAAAACTCATAATTATCCCATAGATGCAATTTCTCCCATTGATCCACTCCCAAAATCCAATAAAGCTTAACTCCTGGATGAAGCCTTTGATAATGCATAACCGTCTTCCAAGAATAAGAGGGCTCTTCTGCAGTTGATTCCAATTCGATCGGGTTTATATAAACAAATTCCAAAGAACGGCAGGCCATACGACACATCTGTAACCGATGGGAATCACTGGCCAGAGGAGTATGACGTTTGTGAGGGGATTGTTTACACGGGATCAAATGTATTTCCTCAATATTTAGACAATCTTTGACTGTTTCAATTAACTGTATATGACCTTCATGTATCGGATCAAAGCTTCCCCCAAAGAGGGCAATAGACGGTGTAGAGAGACTCATGGTTCGTTTGATGAAAAGCATGATAAACTAACCCACACCTCTCCACAAAATTTATCTTGCTTACAGTAAACCTTATTAGCTCTTATAAGCTCTAATAAGGAGAGAAACGTATGTATAACTTTCTCTTGAGAGGTATCTTTTTCAAACAATTGCACAAAAGAAATGACGGGGGTCGCTTTCAGCATATCTTCTAACTCCAACATTGTTTGAGTAATCGAATATTTTTCGGGAGAGATTTGCATAGAAGCTTCCTCTTTCTGGGGCAATCCACGTAGAATTTCACCCAATACAACAGCCAACTCATGCACAGAAGGTGTTGACACACAAACTTTAGGAGGCTCTCTCTCTGGTAGCGCTACACTACTCGAATACAACTGTTCTTGATGCGAAAGCTGTTCATACAACAACTCGGATGCGTCCTTGAATTTTTTGTATTCGATCAGTTGCCTAATAAAATCTGACTCCGATGGCTCGGCGCATTCTAGTTCAGTTGATTTATCTAAAGTATCTGGCAAGAGTGCACGACTCTTAAAGTAAATCAACTGGGCAGCCATACTAATAAATTCCGAAGCTAATGGTAACTTCAACTTTTGCACTATTTCCAAATGCTCTAAGTACTGATTTATCAACAAAACCAAAGGTATATTAAATATATCAATCTCATTACGCTTAATGAGTACAAGAAGTAATTCTAATGGACCTTCATAGCTGTCCAGTTTGATAGTATAACTTTGGTCTTTCAAGGGTGTTTATCTATAAGAATGTAAAAACATGCATAAAATAATGTTTATTGCGAAGGCATTATGGGATAATTCTTTTTCACACGGTTGCCATACGATGGCCAGTGTTGAACGAGAATCATATTATGGATCAAGAAAGAATCGATAACTACAGCTCAGAGGTATCCTCATGGATCTCTAAACAAGGATTTTTCTTTCAAATCTTTCAGGGGCCACGCCTTCTTGGTAAAAGTGCCAGCTTGGTTGCTTTTTTGGGGAGCCTTTTTGCAAAAATATTTCTCTTCTGTCTTCTGATAGGTTTCGGCCTATTTATCAAAGCCTCGCAAGACCACACTTCACCTGCCTTTGCACAATCTCTGGGAGAAAAAATTAAAAATTCATTACAAGCTGATGAGGTTACAGTTCACAATCTGAAAAGCGGAACCGCTTCTTTAACCGAACTTCCAAATGTTCTTATAAAGGGTAGCGAAAAGAGCTTTTTTGAGCGCCTCAAGATTCAGAACGCAGAAATCGATTTAGGTAGCTTTATCGCACGCAAAAAGAGCTTTGATGTCACAACCATTACATGCTCCAAGCTAGAGCTCCAAACCAAAATCACCCCAGAATCTCAGAACACACTCTCATCCATGTACGCTCCGCTCTTTAATGAGAACGATTGGTTTTTGTTTCAGCACCTCAAGGCTAAGCAATTTAAATGTGAATGGGGACACTCTGATACCACTCGTGGTTCAATCGTAGACGCAAATCTAGAAATGACACGCCAAAAAGGCGAAGGGTGGATTGTCAAAATAACAAACGGTACCTTCTCTTACGCTTGGATGAAAGAATTAAACATCCATCATATGTTAATCGACATTAAATCAAACTCTTTTGAAATTGTAGAAGCCGAATTTGAAAAGAACGGAGCCACCTTTGATTTTAACCTTACTGGGGACTGCATCGGAACTGACCCAAGGATTTCAGGGGAAGGAACCATTAAAAATGCAAAAGTGAGAGACCTCTTCAAGCCTGAATATTCGGATTTAATACACGGCACGCTCTACACAAATTTCACCTTCCAGGGGTCGCCAGCCATCGAAGACGGTTGTGTATATAACTTCACTCCACTTGTACCTGATCAACAAGAAGCAGGTGCCCCTATCCAATCTGAAAGCCACTTCAGGTTCAAACATTCTATCAAACTGTTCAGAGCCTTAACGACTTTGGACACCTCAGTGAATTATAAGACCTATGATTTTGATGTCACAGATTGGAGCGTCAAACTCCAAGGTGACAAAGTAAACATTCACCAAGCTGATTTACGTAATAGTAATGACAATAGTGTCAAAGTTCTTATCAATCTGGATATTAACGAGCCGCAACCTGAATATATCGAACGTATTGTGAGCCTCCCCAAAGCAGAAATCAAATCACGTCTTCAGAAAGGTAATCTACGGGAAAAAGCTCAAGAGATCCTACGCATGAAAGGGTCTATTAGTAAAAAACCCCGTTTAGATCGGGCGGATTATATCAAACTTTTTAAAACAGAGCGTCATCTCTCAGGAACATGCCAAGTCACGCTGCATGAGAAATCGTTCCTCAACAACATTCCTCTCGCTGAAAAATATCCATGTGACACTCTAGGGTATAGACACCTCAATCTCGACTTCAGTGGACCACCTAACACTTTCACAAACAGCTACGCTGATATGCTCTACAAGCTTGGGAGAAACTAACCCCCATTTACCTTTTTCATGAAGCCTCACTACATCATACATGCCCCAGCGAAGATCAACCTGTCTCTCGACATCTTACGAAAACGAAGCGATGGGTTTCATGAACTGGAAACTCTCATGACCCCACTTCAGGGACTCTCAGACTCCCTCACCTTTACAGGTGCGGACTCCTACGCTCTGACATGTGACGACGAAAGCATCCCGACAGGAGAAGAAAACCTCATCACTAAGGCCGTGAGATCATTTGAACAAGCATCTAGCATACAGGTAACGTACCGTATACAGCTGGAGAAAAACATTCCACACGCAGCAGGTCTCGGAGGAGGAAGTAGTGATGCCGCGCATACTTTACTCGCCCTTAATCATCTCTACAATGAACCTCTCACTTTGGAGAAATTACATGAGATGGCGAGTGATCTAGGATCAGACATTCCATTTTTCCTCTACAATGCACCATGTATGTGCCGGGGACGAGGTGAGCAAATCGAAGTTATGCCTCAGAGAAAGCCCTCACATGCCCTGATTCTCAAACCGCAATTTGGCGTCTCTACACCTAGCGCTTTTAAGAACTGGAAAGATTCAAAAGAAATAAAAGGGTTCTCTTATAAAGATCAAAATGGGCCTTATGGCAAAATGAATAACGCCCTCGAGCGTCCTGTCTTTGAAAAATACATTTTCCTCGGAGAGATGAAACGTTGGCTCTTAGCTCACAACAAAGTAAAAGTCGCACAGATGAGCGGATCTGGGTCAACCATGTTTGCCCTCACTTCATCTGATCAAGATTCGCAAGACGTCATTGCTGACGCCAAGCAACACCTCGATCCCAACCTCTACAGTTGGTTTGGAATGATCTAAGCTTGAGACTGGAGGGTCTCCTCAACTTTTTTAAGTCGCGCGTTAATCTGAGGCAATCTGTTAACAAGAGCTTTAGCTTTGCGACTCTCTTTAATAGGACGAGCTGGGGTGCCTTGATAATACCCTGGCTCAGAAACACTCTTGGCTAAACCTGACTGCCCTGCAACCACGACTCCTTGCCCGAGATGTAAATGTCCTGCAACTCCAGCTTGCGCTCCTACAATCACGTAATCTTCAGTCGTCGTGCTCCCAGCAATTCCTGATTGAGCCACTAGTAGATTGTGCTTACCTAGAACAACATTGTGCGCCACCTGTGTGAGGTTATCAATCTTTGTCCCCTCACCAATGATTGTGCGCCCAAATCGCGCCCTATCAATTGTGGAATTGGCTCCAATTTCTACATAATCTTCGACTATAACATTCCCTACCTGTGGAATTTTGACGTGCTTCCCGTCAATCATTTCATATCCAAAACCATCGGAACCGATGATACAGCCAGGTTGCAAGATAACGTTTGCTCCGATGTGACAACATTCTCTCACCACTACATTTGAATAAATAATCGTGTGCTCGCCGACAGTTACGCCATCACCTAAGACAGCCCCACTATGTAAAGTCACTCCGTCTGCTATACAAACCCCTTCACCAACAATAGCTCCAGGCATAATACGCACTTTTTCTTTGTTCAATTGAGCAGATTCCGCAATAAAAGCCTGAGCAGAAACACCTGGTTTAAATTCTTCACACTGTTGTGAGAAGTGTTCCACGACTTTAGAAAACGCCAAAGTCGGATTTTCGACGTGGATAATTCCAACTCCTTCAGGAGCCTCCGTCACTACATCCGTCGTGAGGACTAAATGAGATTTCGTGACGAGGAAGTCCTTGTAATACTTTTCATTACCTAAAAATGTAATATCACTCGACTGAGCCTTAATCAAAGACTCCAACCCATCGAATACAGTATCAGTAGATACATGTAACGTACCTCCTACTAAATCTGCTACAGATTGAGCGGTGAGAGATTGAGAATTATCCACAATGTTAATTACTTAGATTTATTAAGCTTCGCTGAGAGTTGATCTGTAATATCAACAGCATCCTTAGCAAAGAGTAAGAAAGGAACTTGGTTAGCGCCAGTTGCAGACTTATTAAAGATATAATCATAATTATCAGACTTAGCAGCGACTTCGATAACTACATTGATTTCATCCAAAATAATCTTCATATCTTGACGAGTCTTCTCCATTAATGCCGCATTACGACGCTGTAAAAACTCACGACGCTCTCTATCCAACGCTATTCCCTCTTGACGCTTTTCTTCAAACTTTTTCCCTAACTCCATTTTCTTTTTATCCCCTAGAGTTGGGTCCTCAAGCTTCTTACGAAGACTCTTAATATCTGTCTCTAAATCACGAATTTTAGCAAGACGCTCATCATTTTCCTTCTGCACACGAGCACGCTCAACATTGATTTCTTTTTGAGCCGCATCTGTTTTGTGATACCCTTCAAATAGCTTATTCATATCTATCGTAGCAAACTTAAGCTCTGCTTGTGAGAGAGAAATTGATGAAATAGCCGCAAGGATGAATGCTGTGAGTGATTTTTTAAATTTCATTCCGAGCCTATATGAACCTAAGTCTTCAAGAGAAGTCAACGATTGATCTTTTTTATCTCCATGATTCCTATATAGTCTGCGCTGTGAAAATCATTACGACTCTTGAGGAATTAGCAAATACGCGGTCAAAAGTAACAGGACTGGTTGCGCTCGTCCCCACCATGGGTGCCCTACACGCAGGACATCTCCAGCTCATTAAAGATGCCAGAGAAGCTGTTGGAGAGGAAGGAACAGTCATCGTAAGTATTTATGTCAACCCCACCCAATTTGATAGAACAGAAGACTTGGAAAAATATCCTAAAACCTTAACGCATGATACCGTCGCTTGCCAAAAAGCAGGGGTAGACTACCTCTTTACTCCAACCTCACTGTACTTCAAGGATTCTTCCATTACAGTCACAGAAGACTCTGTTTCCAAACACTTATGTGGCAAATCTCGTCCCGGCCACTTCAATGGAGTCTGCACAGTTGTCTTAAAGCTCTATAACCTCACGAGACCTGACATCATGGTCTTTGGCGCCAAAGACTTCCAACAAGTCGCCGTTATTCAACGAATGACTCGCGACCTCCATCTTCCCGTAACATTACATATTTCACCCACGGTTCGTGAGCCATCGGGCCTCGCCATGTCGTCACGTAACCAACGACTTTCCCCAAACGCTCTTGCCGAGGCTCCAACCATCTTTAAAACCTTAAAACAAATAAAACAAAATCTGCAGTCTCGTAATCTTACACTATCTGAGATAGAATCAGCCTTTACAGAAGGTGTCGCAGAATGCCAGACCCCAAGCTCTATCGATTACATCTCCTTAATCAATGCGCATACCCTCGAAAAGGTTAATGAAGACTTTAAGGGCCAAGCGATCTTAGCTATTGCCGTATTTTTTGATGGAATCCGTTTAATTGACCATATATCAGTTGACTTAAACTAAACTCTCAACAGGTTTAGTTTATTGGTTCGGAGTTATGGCTATTATTCATTCAGACTTTCTTATTATAGGTGCAGGTATCGGTGGTCTCTCATGCGCTCTCAAGGCCGCAGACACAGGCTCTGTCACAGTTCTCTGTAAGGGAGAGTTGATCGATTCTAATACCAGCTGGGCACAGGGCGGAATCTCATCTGTCCTACCTGAATCCCTCAGAGCCAAAGGAGACAGTCTCGCTCTCCATGTCGCAGACACCTTGGACGCAGGTGCTGGCTTATGTAAGGAGAGTGTTGTAGAGACTCTAGTCGCTGAAGGAGCTGAAACCATTGAGCATCTGACAAACTATGGGGTCTCATTCGATAAGGACGATACAGGATACGACCTAGGAAAAGAAGGAGGGCACAGTAAGCGACGCATCCTACATGCCAAAGATACTACTGGATTAGAAATCGCCTCCTCCCTCATTGAAAAAGCACGTCAACACCCCAACATCACCCTACTAGAGCACCATTTCTCCATCGACCTCATCACCACGACTCAGCTCGGCGCCACCACAGAAGACCGCGTCGTCGGAGCGTATGTGCTCGATAAGCTAGCAGACACGGTTCGCACCTTTCGCTCTGATCGCGTCATCCTTGCTACAGGTGGTTGTGGTAAAGTCTACCTCTACACAACAAACCCTGACAGCTCCACTGGTGACGGACTAGCAATGGCTTGGCGTGCAGGAGCAAACATTGCCAATATGGAGTTCATCCAATTCCATCCTACCTGTTTTTACAATCCTGCTGCACGAGGAGAAACAGCTCGTTCCTTTCTGGTATCAGAAGCCGTCAGAGGAGAAGGCGGCATCTTAATCGATTCGCAAGGTCGAGAATTTATGCATGAATATGACCCTCGTGGCAGTTTAGCTCCACGGGATATCGTCGCCAGAGCCATTGATCAGGAAATTAAAAAAACCGGGGAAAACTGTGTCTACCTTGATGTTCGCCACAAGCCCAAGGGCTTCATGAAGGAGCGATTCCCTTTCATCAATGAGTTCTTACTAAATGCAGGGCTTAACCCCGAAACGTCTCCTATACCTGTCGTCCCAGCAGCTCATTATCAGTGCGGTGGTGTCGAAACGGATACTAATGGGAAAACATCGATAGCGGGACTCTTTGCGATTGGAGAAGTGGCATGCACGGGTTTTCATGGCGCCAATCGGCTTGCCTCAAACTCTCTCCTCGAAGCCAATGCCGTTGCAAGACGCGCCTTTGATGAAATGATACGCCTCCATCCTCTCACGAAAAACTCACTCCTGATCGAAGAAATTCCACCATGGAATTACGGAGACCTTACACCTCCTGATGAGTTAGTAAACATCTATCATAACTGGGATGAAGTGAGACGAACAATGTGGGACTATGTCTCAATTGTCAGAACAGAAAACCGCCTTAAAAGGGCTTCTGTACGCCTGAGAAACCTCAGAAATGAAGTCAAAGAGTTTTATTGGGGCTACCGAGTTAACTACGACATCCTCGAATTACGAAACTTGGTTAATGTCGCTGCGCTCATTATTGACTCAGCTAAGAGCCGTAAAGAATCCCGAGGATTGCATTACATGCTGGATTACCCAAATAAAGTCACAGACTATAAAAAGGACACTGTTATTCGGAGGTTCTAAAAGACATACACCTCCATGCCCACAACTTTTATTCTATTAAACCTTTTAGTAATAGCTGCCCAAACCCTTTGTTTTGGGCAACAATACAAAGGATCTAGAACAAATTCTCTACAATCAGTGAGAAAGGTTTACCCTTGGCATAAGAACATTACTGCTACCGTATTCTGGATAGGTGAAGCCCCTGCCGGGGCCAACAAAACCCCGAATTACGCTTCCTCTTGGGATGTCAATTGGACCAAAAGCTATGGGGGCTATGACAACCCTTCTCCTCGTGAACGGATAGGTTACCGGCCTCGCGCCTTCACTCCTCAGCAAAACCCATTCTATGTTGCACTCCCTTACAACGATGTCAAAGGGGGCAGATTACATAAACCTGAAGCCTCACTTGTCATTCCATGGTTTCATGCCTTAAACCCTCGATCTGGCCACAGTGTATGTAAGGGAAAATGGTTACAAATCCTACACGACGGGAAATCATGCTATGCTCAATGGGAAGATTGTGGCCCTTGGACCACTACAGATTACCAATATGTCTTCCTAGGCAAACGACCAAAAAACCGAAAAAATGGAGGCGCCGGCATTGATGTCTCACCCGCTATTCGCGATTACTTAGGATTAAAGTCTGGCGAAAAGTGCCATTGGAGATTTGTCCCATACTATCGTATTCCAAGAGGCCCTTGGAGTGAATACGGACGTAACAATCCCTTCCGAAACCCCTCAATGAATTTCGAACGTCGAGTGAAATAACAAAGTGCGAGTTGACTTTTATCAGAGACAAAAGCATTCTTCCCTAACGTTGCAACCTGTGCACCTCACTCCTTCACTGTAAATATATGATCAAAAGGTTAAAAGAGTCGATTGAATACTTAGGAGAGCTGCTTCTTCTTATGTCTGAAATCTGTATTTCACTAGTTAAGGGGAAGTTCCGCATGCACCTGCTCCTTGAACAATTAGCCGAAATTGGATTTCGCTCACAGCCTGTAGTTATTATTACAGGAGCCTTTACTGGAGCTGTCCTCGCAGCGCAATCCCTCTTCCAGTTTAAGCTGGTCAATATGGAAACTGTTGCAGGAGGCCTCGTCAGCACGGCAATGTTACGAGAATTAGGCCCCACCATTACAGCTCTCATGCTTGCAGGGCGCATAGGTTCCTCGATGGCTGCTGAAATCGGCACAATGAAGGTCACAGAACAAATTGACGCCCTTCGTTCCATGAGCGTCCACCCCATTGATTACTTAGTCACTCCTCGGGTACTCGCTATCATCATCTCGATCCCGCTACTTATTGCGCAATCCTGTGGCTTTGCCAATTTTGCTTCTTACTTTGTGGGGATAAAGATCTTTCAAATTGATGCACCTTACTGGAACTTTCATGTCCAAAACTTCACTGACATCGGTGATATCATCGTCGCAATGACCAAAGGATTAATCTTTGGGCTACTCATTGTGATTATTTCATGCCATCAAGGGCTAAAGGCTAACAATGGAGCTGTTGGTGTCGGCAGAGGCACAACTCGAGCAATGGTTTACTCTTCTCTCGCAGTTTTAATTGTCAATTTCTTCCTCAGCTTAGTCATGCAAAAGCTATTTCCTGCAGGTTTCATTGCGACTTAGAGACCTTCTGGAGAGAAAAACTCGATTGTTGGATAATGAATCTAGGTATATTTCTTAGAAAAATAATTACCTTGCCTTCATAGCAAATGCATGAGAAAGAACCCGAATCGTTTCCCGCAGAAATAAGCCTCATACGTGATATTCATTTATGATTAGGTTTTGAGAGGCGGAGAATGAGTAATTAATTATGACAAATCCGTTTTTTGACCTCGGTCTAAGTGAAGAGTTAGTATCTGCCCTTGAGGGCATGGGTTATGAAACTCCATCAGATATTCAAGCCCAAGCCATTCCTATTATTTTAGAAGGAAAGGATATCGTGGGGTTATCCCAAACAGGCTCAGGAAAGACCGCAGCCTTCTCCCTCCCCCTCATCCAAAGCCTAGACCCCGACCTTAGAGCACCTCAAGTTTTAATCGTTTGCCCAACTCGTGAACTTTCACAACAAGTAGCCAAAGCTATTGAAGGATTCTGTAAGAACCTTAAGAGAGTTCGGGTAGCCAATCTCTATGGTGGAGCACCCTACCCAGAGCAAATTCACCAGCTCAGACAAAACCCAGCATTCATCGTCGGAACACCAGGGAGACTTCAAGACCACCTTCGCAAGAAGACCTTTGACACATCTGCTATCAAAGCCGTTGTCCTTGATGAAGCAGACCGCATGTTAGATATGGGGTTCCGTGATGAGATAAAGGAATTACTAGAAGAGATCCCCTCCGAAAGGCAAAACATCTTCTTCTCAGCCACGATCAATCCAGAGATCCGTCGACTCATTGATAAATTCAGCTCAGACGTTCAAACCATTCAGGTTTCAGGCAAGGTCAAGCCTGCGACCACCATCAAGCAAGCCTTTATTGACGTTAGAGAAAGCTCTAAACTAGAGATCTTACGTCGTCTCATCCTTAGAGACAATCCGAAACAAGCAGTCATCTTCTGCAACACCAAACGTAAAGTAGAAGAAGCTGCCGATGCTCTCGCCGTGCTAGGAGTCTCTGCTGAGAGGCTACATGGCGATATGGGACAACCAATGAGAGAACGTGTCATCAAGAGATTCCACCAAGGTGGAGTCAGACTCCTCATTGCTACTGACGTGGCAGGTCGAGGCCTCGACGTAGCTGGGATTGAAGCCGTATACGTTCTTGAAATGTCTCACGAACCTGAAGACTACGTCCACAGAGTTGGGCGTACAGGGCGTGCAGGGCGCTCAGGTGTCGCCTACTCTCTTGTCTCCCGTAAGGACTTCCGCTACATGAAGAATGTCGAACGTTACATCGGAGAGAAGATCCCTCAGGAGAAGATCCCTTCTCATGAAGACCTTCTCTCAGCACATGAGAGCACTCTCGTACAGAAACTCGTGTCACACATGGGACTCGTCTACATGGATGATGAGGCACAACCCGAATTTGATGAAGAAGGTAACCTTATAAATAATGAGCAAACAAAGGCTCCAGATTTCAAAAGCTTTGAAGAATTCATCAACGCAGCCTCTGAGGACGAAGTTGATCCAAACGATGTCATTCTCGCCCTCATCAATACATGGAAGGCGGACACCAAACCAAAATTAAACTCTATCCCTGAAGACCGTGGGGACAACTACTCTCTACAGTCTAACGAAAACAAACGTGAGCGTGGAGACAGACAAGCAGACAACGAAAACTTTACCACTCTCTTCGTTGGAGTAGGGAAGGAAGACGACGTAAGCGCAGGACAACTTACTGGTATTTTCTACAATGAATGCAAACTCCCTCAAGGTGCAGTCGGCAAGATTCGCTTATTTGGGAGACACTCTCTCGTTGGCATTGCTAAGGACTCCGTAGACGACGTGCTAAATTCTCGCCTAAAAATCCAAAACAGACAAGTTCCTATTCGCCCCGATCGTGGCTTCAAAGGTGGCCGAGATGAACGCAAAGGATCTGGAAACGGTGGAGACTTCAGACGCAGAGGCCCTCGTCGCGACCGAGACTCAGACAGACCTCGTCGCAGAAGAAGAGGTTAACATCTACTTTCAAGCTCTTTAACCCCTCCCTCCTTTCACTTCTGAAAGGAGGTTT
>CAYUKP010000011.1:0-21716 GCA_964445335.1 uncultured Verrucomicrobiales bacterium | reverse complement strand
TGCGCAATAATAATACTCGTTCGATCTCGCATGAGAACATCAAGCGCCAATTGCACATGCTTTTCACTTTCCGCATCAAGCGCACTTGTGGCCTCATCTAAGAGTAGTAAATGCGGAGCCTTAAGAATGGCTCTGGCTATTGCAATTCTTTGTCGTTGCCCACCACTTAATTGAACCCCACGCGGACCTACCAATGTTTCATATCCCGACTCGAAAGTCGTGATAAAGTCATGAGCAAAGGCCTGCTTTGCGGCCTCTTTGACTTCCTCTACTGATGCCTCAGGTCTCCCGTAACGAATATTTTCTAAGATTGATCCTCCAAACAAAAAGACATCTTGAGGCACTAGCGCCAATTGTGATCGCAAATCTTGAAGCTGGGAAGCTCCGACCTCTTGCCCACCAAACAAAATCTGCCCGCTGGTTTGTTCATAAAGCTTAAAGAGTAATTGAAACAATGTAGACTTCCCTGAACCACTAGACCCTACAATAGCAACTCTCTCTCCTTTACGCACATTCAAGCTCACTTTATTAAGGACTTTAGCCTTAGGGCGAGACGGATACGAAAACTCTACATTTTTCAGCTCAACCGTATGTGCTTGGATCTTCTCTCCCTCCTTCACGGGTTCTGACACAAGCTCAGGTTCTAATGCCAAAATCTCACGAATCCTTTCAGTAGCCCCATTCGTCTTTTGTATCTGACTAAAGATCTCAGGCATCGCACCGAGTGAAGCTCCTACAAAAATACTAAAGAGGATGAAATGTGTGAACTCCTCCGTAGAAATTTCCTGTCTAATCAACATCCCTGCGCCAAACCATGCCACAAGCGCAATGCAACCAAAGAGGGCAAAGATGATAAATGCCAAAAAGAGCGCTCGTGCCTTAGCCCCCTTGTAAGCCAAGGTTTTAAAATCGCCCAAAGCTTGAGAATATTTCTCTACCTCAAATGCCTCGTTCCCGTTACATTTGAGTTCCTGTATCCCTGAGATTGCCTCTTCTACAATGACATTACTTGTCGCGAGGGCGTCTTGCGTTGCACGCGAATATTTCTTAATCGTGCGCCCAAGAATGGCAATCGCCAATACTACAATGGGGATCAACGCTAACATAAAGAGTGACAGTTTAACCGAGGAACAAAAGATAAACAATAACCCTCCAATCAAAATTACCGTCTGCCTCGCAAACTGAGGTACGGTCGTCATCAAAGCCTCACGTAAAATTTCCAAATCTCCTGCAAACCTCGCACTTAGCTCTCCAGAACGATGGGTATGAAAAAACGAAATGGGCAACTTCACCAAATGACTCAGCACTTCTTGGCGAATATCATTCAAGGCAGCTTCACCAGCCTTAATAAAGCCCTGCACCCGAAAGAACCCAACCGAAGCCTGTGCAAAAAGAATCGACACCAAACACAAAACTGTCTGGTTAATATCGGACTGCTGTAAATCTAGGTCTACAACTTCACCTGAAAGAGCATCACTGGGAGAACCGATTAAGCTTCCAAGTAAATAAGGAAAGGCCAAGGATAAGCCCGCAGTCAAAATCAACGCAAACAACGCAGGAAAGAAAGTCCATTTGTATCGTAACAAGTATCCGTATAAAAAGGTTGCAGGAAGAACCATAGGGCTCTCCTTTTTTTTGTTTCGTTTGGTTGCCATCTTTACAGAAGCAGATAAAGGCGTACCTGGAATGAGTCAAATGCCAAAACACTACTTTTTGAACCTAAGGTCGAATTACGATTGATGATCTTTCCATTATCTGACAGGTAAGCTACATGATTTCTCGTTTCCTTATTTTTATCCTCACCCTACAAATAGGGCTTTGCGTGGAACTGCCTTCTGGAGTAACGGCCACAACTCAGAAAAGCTCCTCCTCAAAGACAACTAAGGCCGTTTCCAAAGTAAGCATCCTTTGTTATCACGACTTCTCCGCAAAATACGACGCAACAGAAATGAGAATTCGTAAGGAAGCATTCGAAAAGCAGATGCGTCAAATCAAAGACTCAAACCTCAATGTCATTTCTATGGCTGACTTTATCGAATGGAAACGAGGCGAGCGCGAACTACCAAAGTCTAACATTATGATCACCATTGATGACGGATGGAAATCAATCTACCTCATTGCCTACCCAATTCTGAAAGAGTTAGACTTCCCCTTCACAGTAGGTCTCTACACAAACTTCATCGAAAGTGGCAAACTCTCCTTAAGTAAAGAGATGATTAAAGAGATGATGCAAAGTGGCATGACCATATCCAGTCACTCTGTCTCACACCCACTCCCCTCCGCCATCAAAGATAAACGTACTACTGACGAACCAAGTTACCTCTCCTTTCTCAAAGACGAAATCGGCACATCCAAAGAATCACTCGAAAAAGCCTTTGATACAAAGATTTCAACTTACATTTATCCTGGGGGATATTTCACCCAAGAAATGTTCCCCATTCTCCGCTCCTTCTCCTATGAATACGCCTTCACTGTTAAACCTGGTAAAATCACAAGAGACTCCAAGGATCTACAACTCCCTCGCTATGTCATTCTTGGAACAACTGATCGGATCTTCGAATACGCCTTAGACTTTGGCAAAACTGCGCCAAAGGAAAAAAAATCCTCTCAACTTCCCCACACTGTAAAGCCCCTACCTGAAACAGAAATATCTGATCGCCTCCCGTGGATCGGAGCAGATTTATCAAAAGTCAAAAACCTTAATCGTGAGAGCGTCTATATGCGTGTTGGAGGATTTGGACAGGTCAAAGCAAACTTCCTCCCTAACTCTAACAAGTTTGAATGGCAAGCAACCCGCCCCCTTCGTGCTCCTTCCTATGATGTCACGGTTCAATGGAAGATCAAAGGTAAATCCAATTACCAGTCGCCCCTCCAATGGAAGTTTTACCTTAATAAGCAGGCATATTACATCAACACCTCAAGACGATAGCTCTAAAAAGTAAGCACCTTCATGCAAAGCTGTTCTCATGAGGGTGCCTAGAATCCAGTTCTCCCCCTCACCTTGACACTCAAAAGCTGCTTACATTGCTTTTCATTTGGGCTAAAGGTAGACTAAGCTTCTATATAAAGCTATTAGGTTGTAAACCACTAAGGCAAAGGCGCCTTCTATGCTATAGAACCCTACGGTCTCTCCTGAAACGCAATGGTATAATGACCAACTAATGCATGACGTTCAAAAGATAGAAGCCAAACGTGCAAGACCTTACTATCTTTAGAATCCCAATGAAAGATCGGCCCGTCGATTCCAATTTTGTGACTGTCGAGCCACTCACCTTTTTCATTGGTAAAAAAACCGTAATAAGGCGCTGTTAAGGAATCCCACTGAAGATGCTCTTGATACGTTTCATAAAAGGTGTGATTCGAAAAGCCCATAGAGATTTTATAACCCGTATTAGATTGGTCAGGACTTAATATGGGGAACTTATCAAAATCCAACCCACCAAAGTACAGGTTTGTTTGCCTTTGGGAATCGTCATTAAAGACTAGTTCTAGTTCTGAGCTCTTCAGCCCTGTTGTCGTCTCTATGCTCTTGACCTTGACGTTTGATAAAGTCTGTAAGCGTCCCAATTCTGTCACACGAGGAGAAGAGCGAGTATAACAACCCGGAGGGCTAAACGTCGCAAAACGACTAGCATCTGAGTGAAAGTCCTTCATACAAGTAAAACTCTCAGGCGTGATGATCTCTTTTTTCTTCTTAAGGCGTGCTTTTTTGAGAGGGTACATTTCCAAATTGTGCTCTGTAAATCCCTTAATGGGTAGAGATTGCTTAACCGTTCTCAATTTAGATAACTCCACCTTTTCTGCCTTCGGGTCTACCCAATTTTCCAAAGCTGCGCGATAAGTCTCATAAGGCAGGCCATTTCGTTTTTCAAAAAGCTCCTTATAATACTCTTGAGGGAAGTCAAACCAACCATGTGCCAATGGTAATTGCTTACCGTCCTCTTGAGTATACAAAATAACTTCCCATAAATATGCATTAAGACAATTCCTTGCAAGATCTACTCTAACCACAGCCTCATTAGAGGACTCAAACTCACCTTGCAAAAACTTCACTTGATTTCTATTCCACTCTTGATTCACGATCGCTAATTCAGTCAAATAGGCATCTGATCGCAAGTGCTTCGGAGCAGAAGGAATAAACTCCAATAGATCAATGTTCTTCAGTAACACATCACCCTTCGGTGACAGAAAGGTGAAAGATCCCTTCTCTAAAGTATCAGACTCCAACACTCCACCCGCGAAATACATGTGATCGTAATCTTTCGCCATATACCCAATATCTGGGTTATCTGGATATTGTTCGTCTGTAAGCTGTTTGACAGCTAAGCGATATGTTCTTATCGAGCTAATCTCGCTTGCAAGCGAGGTTAGACAAAATACTGCTACAAGAAAAAGATAACAAAGAGTCTCAAAAGCTTTTCGACTATTACAGAGAGTGGGGAAGGGTTTCATAAATTCTAACGACAAAACGGTTACGCTAGGATCATGAAAACTGCAAACAAATAGCATGCTCCAACAAAACAGACTGTTCCACCATTAATCATAGCAGAACAGCCTGTAATATAAATGCCCTTCGGAAGCGTATCAGAGTTTGTACTCAGGGAGTCCCAAAGAATCAGGCGAAAGCTCTAACCCTGCACTTCTCGTGGCTAGATCTTCATTAATCGCATCCATAATATCTAATTCTGGACGAAAGTCTGCAGCATGATATGAACTCCTTACAAGCGGCCCACTGGCCACATGACGAAACCCTTTCTCCAATGCAACCTCTTTGTAACGATCAAAGGCTTCTGGCTTAATATACTCTACCACAGGAAGGTGTGCCGGCGTGGGTCTAAGGTATTGCCCCAAGGTAAGAACAGTCACTCCATGTGCAACAAGGTCGTCCATCGCTTGGAAGAGCTCTTCTTCGGTCTCTCCTAGCCCAAGCATGATCCCGCTTTTGGTCGCCACATTTCCATTAACCATATCCTTTGCCTTCTTTAGGACAGACAGAGAACGCTTATATTTTGCACGACTTCTCACTAACGGAGTCAATCGCTCTACTGTCTCCAAATTATGATTAAAGATGTGAGGTCTCGCACTCATTACCATTTCTAACGCCCAATCTCGGTCGTTAAAGTCAGGCACAAGCACCTCAATAATCATCTTAGGATTAACTGCTCGAATCTGCTCAATCGTGCGTTGGAAATGCTCCGCCCCACCGTCTTTGAGATCATCACGCGCTACTGCCGTGATGACGACGTGATTCAGGTTCATACGCTTGGTTGCTTCAGCAACTCGGAGAGGCTCATCCTCCTCTAAGGGTTCTGGACGCGCCGTCTTCACTGCACAGAAACCACAAGCTCGCGTACAGTTCTCTCCAGCGATCATAAATGTGGCTGTCCCCTGCCCCCAACACTCCCAGCGGTTTGGACATTGTGCTTCCTCACAAACAGTGACCAAATTTAAATCATCTATCAGCCCTTTTGTATCCCAAAAAACAGGATTATTAGGAAGACGTACTTTAATCCAACCGGGCTTCTTCTCTTGATGAAGAAGTGGATCCATTTTCATTTTGGGGCCATTACATCCTGCCATAGTAAGACAGATCTAAATCAGATCTCCTAATAGTCAACTCTATAGATGCATGAACCCTCAAGATAAATTCATAAAGACACGAATTCCAAACCGAAACTCGTGTAAAGTAGCGCAAAATTTATGCACCTTCGTCTACGTTAGTAAACACAGACTGAACGTCTTCATCGTCCTCTAGCTTATCAATCAACTGATCAATCTCCTCTAATTGCTCTTCAGAAAACTCCACAGGGTTGTTTGGAAGACGTTGGAGCTTAGCACTCATGATCTCTAGCGAAAGCTCTTCACAACCTTTAGTCAAATTACTAAAGTCGGCATAGGCTGCGTAACAATACAAGGCATCATCTCCTTCTTCGAGCTCCTCCAAACCATAATCAATGAGCGACAACTCTAGCTCCTCTACATCTAGCCCTTCAGTTTTTGCCAATTGTACGACGGTCTTACGCGTAAACATAAAGTCGAAGTCCCCAGAATTCATCATCTTCCCTCCAGACTTGTTAACCAATGTCTTTACGTTTGTAATACTACGATTCGTATTATCTGTAGCACATTCAATACAAAGCAATACTCCATGAGGGCCTTTTGCCTCATAAGTCACCTCGGTATAATTGGCTGCATCCTTTCCTGATGCTCTGTCGATTGCCTTTTTGATGTTATCTTTCGGCATATTTTCCGACTTTGCACTAGCGATAGCAAGCCTGAGCTTAGAGTTACTTTCGGGATCAGATCCGCCCTCTTTTGCCGCCATAGTAATGGCCTTTGCTAGTTTAGGAAACAGCTTAGACATCTTGTCCCAACGCTTTTCCTTAGATGCTCTACGGTATTCAAATGCTCTACCCATATGAAAATTATAGTGAAACTTTTCACTATCCCATGCAAGAAAAAGTATTCTCTCGTTTTGTGAAGTTTTGTGCAATTTTTCAAAAACAATTGGATCTCACCGCAATAACAGACTATAGAATAAGATAAACCCCCTTATATGAATAGCACTCCTCGCCTCATCCTTGGCTCAGGCTCTCCTAGAAGGTCTGAGATCTTAACATCTATGGGATATGACTTTGAAGTCATCGTCCCATCTGTCGAAGAGTCGAGTAATGACAATTTAGGGCTGACAAACCTAAGTATTTACAACGCTGAATTAAAAGCTCGCGCAACATGGAACCTAGTCCCAGACAATAACCATATCGTCATTGCTTCAGACACAGTTGTCTGGCTCGATGGCGTATCCTTTGGGAAGCCAACAAGCGTAGAGCATGCTCACGAAATGTTATCAAAGTTGTCAGGAAAAACGCATCAAGTAGGAACCGGAGTCTCTGTTCAAACCGCTGAAAAGAACTACTCATTTTGTGAAGTCGCTCACGTGACATTTAAAAAGCTTTCTCTCCAAGAGATTATTCAATATGTTAAAGATATATGGGTAATGGATAAAGCAGGCGCTTACTCTATCCAAGAAGAAAGTGAGCGTATTATAGAGGCGTTTGACGGAGAGTATGAAACGATCATGGGATTACCAAAAGCACGACTAAACGATACTTTGAAACAGTTGAAACTCTAAAACCGAGTCATCAAAAACAATCAGACTCATTAAATAAAAACCTTACAGCACCATGGCTAAAAAATTAATCATATTAATGTTTGCGCTCGTTTTTTGCACGATGAGTCTCATCTTACTCCCCTCTCTCATTGTATGGGGAGCATCACACAACAAGAGCTTTGACTCGATCGAGGATTGCCCTACAGCTACCGCAGGTGTCGTATTAGGCACGACAGCCAAAGTCGCAGGGAGAGACAACATTTACTTCACCAATCGGATGCAAGCCGCGGCTAAACTCTTCCATTCCAAAAAGGTGAAATGCCTAATTGTTTCTGGAGACAATCGCTCTATTTACTATAACGAACCAAAACAAATGGCGGAGGCTCTTACGAAACTTGGGGTTCCAAAAGAGAAGATTGTCTTAGACTACGCAGGCTTAAGAACGTTAGACTCCGTCTTTAGAGCCCAAAAAGTCTTTGGCCTCAACGACGCAATATTTGTCAGCCAAGCCTTTCATAACCATCGAGCGCTCTTCATCGCCGATCATATTGGCCTTAAAAGCACTGGTTATAATGCTGAGAATGTCCCTCTATCAATGAGCGTCAAAGTTCAAATTAGAGAAGTTCTAGCACGTATAAAAATGCTCTTAGATCTCAACATATTTCATACACAACCAAAGTTTCTTGGCGAATTAGAAACTCTTCCTATATAATACACATGTATGGAGCAAACAACGTGGTTTTTTACTGAATTTGACTTAGATGGATATCCCTTACTTTTACGGTATCCAGAGGCATTTGATTTTGAGGCATGTCGAGAGGTATTCCCTGAACTTCTTCTCATCACACACACCCTAAAGGAAACAAGCCCTTTAGGACTCCCCGAAACCGAATATAATAAATCATTAGAAGATTTGGATTACTTTCTCACCCACATGTTTGAGGACAAATCCCTTGGCAAAACCGTCTTTATTGAAACGTTTTCAGGGAGCCGAACGTATTATTACTACATATCCCCCCAAGCGGACCTCCAACTTTATAGCGATTATATCAAGGCCTCCTTTCCAGATAATGAGCTAAACTGGGATCTCAGAGAAGACCCAAATTGGCACATACTCGACTCCATAGCGCTCACATATCAACTCTATTAAGCGCGTCTATTCTTTTCCCTTTCTTAGTCAAATCTTAAAGCTCCATAAAGGGGCTTCTTAGGCCACATATAGGGAGCAACTGTATAATAATCCAATAAAGAAGCTTCGATCGCATTTGCATACTCTTGATAGATTGATACACGCTTACGACCTCTGATATACTTTTCACCTTTGTAATCTCCAGCCTGCACCCTCGCATACACCTCTCGAGAATTCATCACATAAGGCTCCAGATAGACTACCGGACATTGGTATATACGATTAGCCAATAAATTTCTTGCCCAGATATACCCCTCTTCATCTACCTTAATTGCGTTTGTTGGAGCGACGCCATAGCTGTATGCAGGCAAATGAGTTGCCTCCACAAACCCTCTAACAAAAGCATGAGCTAATGCTATCTCTTCATCATGTGTCCGATAAAGAAGCCTCTGAACTAATTGAACCCTTTGCTCCTTATCTGCAAGCTCACCATTCATATATGCCCCGTTTACAAGGGTATGAAAGTGGTTAACCTCTACAAGTTCTGGTGTATCAGGGTCTCCCCACGCCACAGCATTGAAGTGCAATGCAATGACAATATCGGGCTTCAATAAATGGTTCACCCTAAAGGCTCGCGCGTTAATCTCTGTCGTACGGTAGAAGAGTTTATCTTTATACTTTTGTGTTTCAGGGTCTTCAGGATCTAAAAGTTGGGTCTTATTCTCAATTAACGCTTTCAAATGAGGGGAATCCCTACGGGCAACAGGCTCATTGGATCTTCTTGTCAAAGTTACAACAGCCCCAAGCCTCTCTAAGCGAGGTTTGATAAGCTTTGCAACATACAATGTCATCTCACCCTCTTGCACTGGGAGTTCACTATTGAGCTGAAACCAGCGCTCCTCCATTTTCGCACAAGCTCCTCCAATATGTCCAGGGTCTATGGTAATACGTACTCCCTTTAGAGGCTGTTCAACCGTAGGGTAGGGCAACTCTGACTTTCTACGCCAGTATCTCTTAGAAATCTTAGCATTACGTTCACACGTAGAAAAATCATAATATGACTCTCCTTCTACATCCCGTAATTCAGAGTCATCCAACAATAAAAAGTTTTTCCAAGAATCTCCAAGAGAATAGTATGAAGAAAGAGCCTCTTGGCACATATTTTGACTCAAAGATTGGCTGAGCCCCTGAGTCCAATTTATCAAAAACCATACGAATAAGAGGTGGCAAAAATTAAGCTCATAAAAAATACCCCTTCCTGTAGCTAAACTTTTCACCGTCGCGTCTACATGAACTATACTCGCTCTTTTCTCAATAGGCAATAGGAACCTCTTATCAGCCTATGATACCACGTTTCACTTTATTGGTAATGACATACTTTACTGCAGGTTGAGAAGTAGCTAAAAGCCATTTTAATATCATCGCCCCTGCGCTCATTTTAGCTAGCTTAGCTTCTTCAAGCTGTTTCTTACGCTTTTTAGATTTCCCTCTCTGTACCAAAAGGGTTCCCACAACAAAAGCTACCCCGCAACTCAACGCTACAGGCTTGAGCTTTTGAGAGTTTTTCCCTTCCACCTGAGCATTCACCACAAGTCTATTTTTTTTCTGTCCAACTTTCCTGATGACTTTATTCACATATGGAGAATCCATTAGACTAGAGGCCTTCCCCGCGACAGCAGATGCTTTAGACAGAATGCCAGTAACATTCACTGGCTTATTGGTCGCGTTTCGCATCAAATGTTTAGACTCTACCTGAGAGTCTCTCATCTTATTCAAACCTACATTGACAGGTTTTTTCAAAGAAACAGCACCAACTTGAATAGCATGACGCTTCTCTTCTAGGTCTGTGAGGAGTTGTTGTTTTCTTGCTTGGATAAGTTTTGAAGCCATTCGCGATTGTTTTGGAACTCTTGTTTGGTATGACTAAAGAATGATTCTTTAGGTTTTCTTAGTAAGAAAAATACACAACAAATAATAGCTAAAATAAAAATTAATGAAATACTGGCAGCCACAATCTGCCAGCTATAAGGTTGATATGGTTCAGACAGTAAGGGCTTTATATAAACACCTAAAGCTGAAATCCCTGAAACCAACACAATACAAAAAAGAAAAAAGAAAATGGAGCATAGCAATCCCGCTACAATCACTTTTTTCTTAATATGCTGTATACACTCGGATGCTTCTATCTTCAGTAGCTCTGAATGAATCCTAGAAAGTTCCTTTACTTCAGTAGAAAGGTTAGACACTTCATGCGAAGCGTTTTGGAGAAACATCTTAAGATTCATATAATATTGAAGAATGTATACAGAAAAAACATTTGTCCGTAAGAAGACTCTTACTTACGCATGAGAAGGCCAAATACAAAACCTGCGCCTAATGCAATCATTGCAGACTTTGTTGGATTCTCGTTAATGTAGTCTTCTACCCCACCTTTAATCTCTTTAGCCTTTTCCTTTGAATTATCAAAGGTGACAGCTGCATTATCTTTCAATTCAACAGACTTTTCAGAAGCGACTGCCTTAAGCTCTTGAGCCTTTTGCGTGGCTTTTTCCTGAACCTCTGTGGCTCTCTCTTGCACTTGAGACGCCTTTTCAGAAGCAACAGCTTTCACCTCTTCGGCTTTAGCTGTAGCTGTAGCCTTAAGTGTATCAGCCTTTGCTGTCGCTGTAGATTTTAATGCTTCAGCTTTATCAACAGCTGTAGACTTAATAGATTGAGCCTTTGCACTTGCCGTCTCTCTTAAGTTTCTTGCACGCTCTGCTGCGGCTTCCTTTAATTGGTTTGCTCTATCTACAGCAGATTGTGTTGGTGCTTCAGACATTGCTTCAGGTTGTATAAAGTTTTCGCTCATAATTTAAGTCGTGTTATCAGATAATGCCTCTGTTGAAAAGAGGCATTTTAATGAATCTATTAAACGTTTTTGTTAAAAAGAATTTCTGGTTCCTCTCGGCCTTCTACCACTGCTCTATTGATAACAACCTTAGAAACTCCCTTCTTAGAAGGAATATCAAACATGACATCCAACATAATATTTTCTATAATGGAACGTAACGCTCTAGCTCCTGTCCCTCTTTCGATCGCTTCATCAGCCAAAGCTTCCAATCCGTCATCTGAAATTTCTAATTCGACTCCATAGAGAGACATTTGCTTACGGTACTGCTTCAACAGAGAATTTTTAGGCTCCTTAAGAATGCGCACCAATTCAGGCTGTGTTAACTTTGTAAGAGCAGTAATAACTGGTAGACGACCAATAAATTCAGGAATTAATCCAAAATGCAATAAATCTCCCGATTGCACCCTGCTCATCAAACTCACGTCATCTAACTCAACGTTTTGTTTATTACTCTCAATACTTTGATAACCTAAAGTTCCCTTACCTGAACGTCTGCGAATAATATCTTCGATTCCGACAAAGGCTCCACCACATATAAAAAGGATTTTACTGGTATCTACTTGAATATATTCTTGCTGAGGATGCTTACGACCACCTTGAGGCGGCACATTACATACAGTACCTTCTAAAATTTTTAGTAGAGCCTGCTGCACACCTTCACCTGAAACATCTCTTGTAATAGAAACATTTTCGGTCTTACGACCTATCTTATCAATTTCGTCAACGTAAATAATTCCTCGTTGCGCTTGCTCCACATTAAAATCACAGGATTGCAGAAGACGTAATATAATATTCTCAACATCTTCACCGACATACCCCGCTTCTGTTAATGTGGTTGCATCAACAATTGTAAAAGGAACATCCAGGACCCTTGCGAGACTACGGGCAAGCAATGTCTTACCCGAGCCTGTTGAACCCAATAATAGAATATTAGATTTCTCTAGTTCAACATCACGCAAGTCACTTGGAACATTCGCTGCATCATCACGCATTCTTTGGTAATGATTGTGAACCGCAACAGATAGCACTTTCTTAGCCATCGTTTGCCCCACAACATGATCGTTAAGCCGCTCAAATATTTCAGACGGCTTAAACAAACTTTCGCTATTAGCTACGCCTTCTATCTCTTCAGTACTTACTCCCTTCAATGCACTTACATCATCTCCCCCCAATTCCTTATCAAGAATCGAAGAGCAGACTGTTATGCATTCGTTGCATATGTAAACCCCAGGGCCAGCAATCAACTTGCGGACTTCAGCATGACTCTTTCCGCAGAACGAGCACATTGTTAAGTTAGAAGGTTTTGCCATTTTATAAAATATAGTAAAAGTTCTTAAGTTAAATGCAAAATGACTTAGGCTTCTGGTAGTTGCCCAATTTCCAGCACTTTATCTACAAGGCCGTACTCTGACGCCTCTTCAGCAGACATGTATTTATCACGAGACGCATCATTAACAAGATCTTCTTTATTTTTTCCTGTGTGATGAGCCAGTATTCCATGCAATCGATCATTAAGATCATACATAAAACCTACTGTTCTCTCAACATCCATTGCTGTCCCCTGAGCACCGCCCGAAACTTGATGAATCATTACATGAGAGTTAGGTAAGCAAAAACGCTTTCCTTTGGTTCCTGCCGTGAGAAGAACAGCACCCATTGAAGCGCAAATCCCAATACAATAAGTGTTCACATCACAGGTAATGAACTGCATCGTATCATAAATTGCGAGTCCTGCTGTGACAGAACCTCCCGGCGAGTTAATGTAGATGTGAATATCTTTTTTCGGATCCTGCATCTGCAAGAACAGCATTTGCGCAATAACTGAGTTAGCAACCCCGTCATCGATGCCTGTCCCGATAAAGATAATACGATCTTTTAAGAGCCGTGAATAAATATCATAAGCTCTCTCTCCTCTACCATCCTGCTCAATTACAGTTGGGATATAATAATTGTTTTGAAACGGCGCCGATGCCGCAGTTGGAGTAAAAGAATTATTGTTCATCAGTTGTATTAGATTCAGCGTTTTCAACTGTAATATTTGCCTGCTCTACTAGGAAATCAACTACCTTATCCATAAGGATAGACTGCTTGTAATTGTAGTCTGCTCCAGAGCTTTTAGCTTGCTTGTAAGCCTTTTGTGGATCCTCACCTTTCTGGTAAGCTTCCATAAACACCTTTTGCATAACCTCTTCCTCCTTAACCTCAAGACTCTCCTTCTCTGCGATCTCTAGGATAATAAAGTGATTTCTGAGCGAAACTTCCGCGTTTTTAGCAGCTTGACTTATAATACTGTCTTTCATCTTCGTGACAGCTTCCTCATCTAAGCCATAACTCATACTCTGCTGCACGAGACGATCTGCTTGATTTTGCGTCTCGGATTGAAGGTAATCTTCTGGGAGATCAAACTCTAAACCTTCCGAAAGCTTCTCAAGAATTGTCCCAACCTTTTGGTCATTTACATTCTTCTCAGCTTGCTGAGTGATATATGACTCTACTCTCTCTCTGAAAACTTCCTCTGTAGTCTCCTCTCCCATCATTTTCTTAACCAAATCACCCAATTCAGGTAATTCTTCTGTTTTGATTTCTTTAAGAGTTACTGTGTAATCAAAGGTTTTGCCACGAAGCTCTTCAATAGCAAAGTCGTCAGCAAACGTGTGAGCTATAACCTTCTCACTACCAACAACCATCCCTTCAAGCTCCGAAGAGAATCCTGGCAAGAAGTTATCTTCTCCGACCTTCACCCAGAACTCTTCTTTTTTACCATAAGGATCAATCGAGACCTCAAAAGCTTCTTCCGTGGCGACGCCATCACAAGTCGAGTCATATGAAATCACAGCAACGTTTCCAGTTTCAACTCCACCCTCTTCTTTTGTTGGGTATTCTGCCTGTTGCCTACGAATTTGAAGAATTTCAGCATCTACATCTTCAGATGTTATTTTAACCTCTGGTACAGTCACCTCAATCCCCTTATACTCAGGAAGCTCAAACTCAGGGGACACGATCAAAGTCAAATCTGCTTTAACAGACCCATCAGACTCGTGGGTCAACTTGCGGTCTTTGATTGTTAAAAAGCTCACTTTCTCTTCTTCAACCGCGTGATTTAAAAGCTCTCGAAAAATTTGACTTTCAATTTCAGACTCGATTTCTTTCGCATAACGCTTCTCGATCACTCTTTTAGGAGCCTTGCCTGGTCTAAAACCTGGAATGCGCGCGTCTTTGATGTAAGCAGATAGGATGGCACCCTTCTTATTAGCCACATCTTCCGAAGGCAGAGTAGCAGATATATCTGTTAGACACTTAGGTAATTTTTCAATGTTGACGTTCATTTGTAATAATTTAAAAAATTTACTCTTTAAGAGAGAGGTTCTTTGATAAATCATAAGACATAGAAGGGTCAAGATTACTAACAAATTACTTTCATTTCGCACAGAAATTCCTCTTTTTAGACTTTACAATCCGAAAAGAGTCAAATTCTACACACCGACTTACAAAGATTTGAAATACCATATTTTGGAACCTGACAAATACGTAAACTTATTCTACTTAAGCTTCACCTACTATTATGTCTCAAATCTATTCCATTCTAGGCAGCGACGAAGGACGCGTCACCGAAGAAGCCTTACATACATTCAATACAATTAAACCTCAAGGTAGTGATGACTTTGGAAACGACATAATCGAAGGTAAAGCTGACAATACTGAAGAGGCATGTAAGATAATCTATCAAACCATTCAAGCCTTAGAAACTCTTCCATTTTTCAATGGAAAGGCAGTGTGGCTCAAAGGTGCAAACTTCCTAGGCGACGATCGGACAGGTGGAGCTGAACGCACAAAGGAAGCCGTAGAACAACTTTCCAAAACCCTTCAAAACGGACTAGACCATAACATAACCTTCCTTATTAGCGCATCTAGCATAGATAAACGAAGAGGGTTTTATAAGTTCTTAAAAAAAAGTAGCTCTCTCAAACTGTATGACAAAATAGACACCTCTAAAGACGGGTGGGAAGATGCAGTAGCCGAACTAGTCCTCAGAAAAGCCCAAGCATTCAACTTGCAGTTCACCAATGACGCCCTTGACCTTTTTGTCCAACAAGCTGGTGAAAACTCTCGCCAAATCGTCGTTGAACTCGAAAAACTCGACTTATACCTTTCTCCCGAAAAGCTCGTCACCTTAGAAACCGTTCAAACCCTCATCCCCTTAAATAGAAAAGGAGTGATATGGGAGATCAGTAGAGCTATTGGCCACAAAAACAGTTCCCGAGCAATCGAACTCGTAAACATGCAATTAGAAAAAGGGGAATCCGCCATTGGCATTTTACGAGCAGCCATCACCCCGACCTTACGTAATACATTCTACGCTAAACTCGCGATGCAAGAAGCAGGAGTGAAAAAGACCGACAAAAGGGGATTTAACGCAGTAGCCAAAAGAGTAAACTCTCAAGCCTTAAAAGTACTCCCTCAAAAAGCTGACGGCTCGATCAATACATGGTCTCTCGCAAACTGTGTATCAGCCGCAAATGAGCGCTCCATCGAGCAACTCATCCAAATTCAAAGTGCAGCCCTAAAGGCCGATAAGGCACTTGTGACATCAGGGGCAGACGAACACATGATTCTCCACCGCCTCATCATAGAAGCTACTTCTTAGGCACTTCTCTCCAACCATTCCAATCATATAAAGGCTCATTAGAGTCTTTACTATAAATCGCTTGGAGAAATTTTCCGTCTTTTGTCGCTCTAAACTTACAAACCCCTTTCTCTTCTCCAACCTCTCGAACTCCTACAAGATAGTCGCCCTCTTTAATAAGCTCTATCGTTCCACTACGCCCTCGATCCACGTATTGATTCACAAATACTCCTGGCGCCTTTTTTGTAAGGTAAAACGTCCCAAAACGATGCCTCCAAGCACCCAGCGCATCATCAAAATCAGGTTTTTCTAAGTTTTTAGAATCAAAGGTCAGCGTATCAAACTTAATAGCTTTATGAATATGTGCGACTTTATCTGCACCCTTAACCTCCATAACAACCTCTCTGCGACTCCAGTTTATACGAAGCATTCCATAATTTGGTTGATCATACGCAACCCCACACAAAGTTTGGGTCTCATTATGTGGCACTCCTGAGATCAAGCTACTACTCGTCAAATCCCAAAATGAGTAACACCCATCAAACTCCTGTAGATGTAACTCTCCCTTATGAGCATCTCCTGAGATAAACACAACCCCTTCCGCCTTTTTGGCTTTCACTAACTCTACAAACTTTTTCTTTTCCTTTGGAAAGTTAGCCCAAGCCTCCCAGCCATCAAACTCACTAACAAACTGCACACTTGACCCAATCACTCTAAGGTCAGCCTCTTTTTCCAACTCTTTTGCTAGCCAGTCCCATTGAGCCTCTCCTAACATTGTAGCTGAAGCACTTTCTTCAGGCAAACACTTCCCCCTAGAAGGATCAGCCAATCTCTCACCTTCCTTTAAAGGACTCCTAAAGGTTCTCAAATCTAGCAAAATAATCTGTACCCGCTTCCCCTTTGGCCCAAACATATAGCTTGTATAGATTCCTTCTCTTGAACGACGTGGAGATTTTTCTGGCTCTTGATAAAAGTCCAAAAAGATCTCTTTTGATTCCTCTTTAAATTCATAGTCTGCCCCTCCATTATTTTGCCCATAGTCATGATCATCCCAGATCGCAACTACGGGAGTCTTGGACGTCAATTCTTTATAGAGTTCATCCGTTTCAAAGTTTAACTTTTGCGCATCAAAAAACTCTTCTTTTGTAGTAGCCGGCTCAGAACGCCACTTGTCCGCATAATAACTATCTCCCATCCAGATCCACAAATCTGAATCCTCTTCAATTATTAAAGGCCACAACTTCGAATGTCCATTGTGCGCTCGATAACAGGAACCAAACGTAATCTTACTCAAAGGTTTCTCCAAATCTGATTTAGTAGGAGGCGCTGCAAAAGCTACAAACGTAGAACAGATAGCAAACAATAAATACAACATAACTACTGACCATATGCAACAGCACAACGGAAGAAGCAATAATATTATCCTATAAATGCAAAAAAGATTAGATTATGAAAAAAATACAAAAATAATCGCTTTAAGGAAAAATCAAAATAAAAAGACATAATAAGATCCAAAACACCTCCCATTTTTTATTTTAGCAATCACTCAAGCTCTCAATAAAAAATTTCACCCCCTCCCCCCTTACACACTCTAGAGCTTCATTCCTCGCAAGTACGTAAATCATGAAAAAACATTTAAACGCTAATAATTGACAAATGAGGTTTGGTAAATATATCCCATTTTCTATCAATCTTTTTATCAGTCATGACATTTAATCCCTTAGAACTCTTCCATAAAGGCGGATCATTTATGTATCCTCTCCTCATCCTTTCCATCATCTCTCTCATTATCATTTTTGAGCGAGTGATCTATTACATATCTAAGAAATACAAATTCACTAAATCCCTAGAAAACCCTTCTTCCCAGGGGGCAAAAAACCCTATCAGTAGCGTCGCTCTTATCTATCAAGACGGAGTCGATAAAGGTGAAGAGCACTGTATCAATGTCAGCACTCGTGAGGCCGCTCGCCAAATCAGACAACATGAAAGAGGTCTCAAATTCCTCGCTACAATTGGAGCGATCTCTCCACTTGTAGGACTACTTGGAACAGTCTGGGGCATGGTTCAAGCCTTCGCGAAAATGGCCGAATTAGGCGACAAAGTCACTCCTGGAGACTTTGCAAACGGAATCTGGACTGGCCTCTTAACCACCGTAGCAGGTCTTCTCGTTGCCATTCCAGCCGTGACAGCTTCTCGCTCCTTCGAAAGCAAAGTCGACAGACTCGTGGCAGACCTCAATGAACTGGCCTCCCACCTCAAAGAAAAACACTTTCCTTCGAGCAAATGAAACAACAATCTCTATCGAGAAGCTCTAGAGTAGACGCAACCATTGATATGACCCCTCTAATTGATGTGGTCTTTCAATTACTTATCTTTCTTATGGTTAGTAGTCAATTCACCAAGCCTGATAAGCAAGTCGAACTCCCCTCTGGCCATTCCAGTACCGAAACCGTTGCGGTCTCCAGTAAGAAACATCTCGTCACCATCACACCTGAGAATGAGCTCATCTTCAATGGAGATGAACTCACGGTAGATATGTTTGAAGACGCCTTACAGAAAACCCTTGCCGACTCACAGGTGAAACGACTGGAAGTCAGAGGTGATACCCAATCGAACCTCGGCACCTTTATTCAAGTCGTCGAAACCGCTAAAGCCTCTGGAATCGAATCTCTAAGCTACCATAAAAAAGTATCATCGGAATGAAACCTTGGTCAGCCATCCTTAAATGGAGTAGCTCTATCGTTCTTTGCTTAGCGGCTCACTTACTGCTGTTTGTCGCAAGCGCCAAGAAACGGTCGAGTGAGAAAATTCCCGAAGAGCAAGTTCTTGAGGTCGACCTCGACATTCTTGCCGACACTTCTAAGGAAGATCCGAACCCTTCCAAAAAGGAGCTTGAGCGCAAGCGTCTAGAGGAAGAGCGTCGTAAGCGTGAAGAGGAAAAGCGATTAGAGGAAGAGCGCCTACGTAAGGAAGCTGAAGAGGAGCGCAAACGCCAAGAAGAAGCCGAAGCGGAACGTGTCAGACAAGAGAAGTTAGAAGCTGAACGTATCGAAGCTCAACGTCTTCTCGCAATCGCCAATAAGAAAAAACAAGAGCGCTTAGCAAGAGAACGAAAAGAGGCGGCAGCTCGTAAAGCACGTCAAAAACGGAGAGAAGAAGCTCGTCAAAAGGAGCGCGCCGAAGCCCGAGCCAAGAAAAAAGCACAGGAGAAAGCCGCTGCCAATAGAAGGGCTAAGCAACGCGCAAAAGAAAAAGCAGCTGCTAAACGCAGGGCTGATGCGCAAGCAAAGAAACGAGTGGAAGCACGTAAGAAGGCCAAGGCAAAGAAAAAAGTGTCTCGCGCCTATGCGACGAGTAGACGTAAGCCTAGCTACCCTAACTCCTTGCGCAGAAAGGGAATTGAAGGAACTGTCAAGGTCAAGGTCTACGTTAGTCCTAATGGACGAGTCGACCGAGCAACCCTCTATAAATCCAGCGGACATAGTGCAATGGATCGTAGTGCTCTAAATGCAGCCAAACGATGGAAATATAAGCCCGCTTACAATGGACTAAATCAGAAGGTTTCCGATACCAAGATTGAAACCATCGTCTTTAAGATCCGTTAAGAGACTACTCGTTTGGCAGGATTTACTCCTTTTTCACAAGAGCCTATGAATTTAGGCTCTTTTTTATATATTGGGGACTTCTGGAAGCCTATAGATCCATGACATTTTATGTCCCGCAAAACGTCCGATACGCCTCCTCCCCGGACTCAGGAGCTTCTTGATACGCAACCTTAGACTCATCATCCACATAAGGAGTTTGTAAGGCGTTGAGTAACTGATGCAAAACCGTTAAGTCCCCAGCTTCAGCTGCCGCCAAAGCTTCCTCTACACGGTGATTACGCGGAATAATCACTGGGTTAGACTGACGCATCAATTCCAAAGACTCTTCATGAGACACCCCTTGCAACCTGTCTTGCCAACGTTGATACCATGCCTTAAATTCTGCGCTATTTTCACATTCCCCTTGGATAAACTCTCTCTGACTCAAGGCATGAAAGGTCTGTGTATAGTCCGCACGGGTATCATACATCCATTGTAATAGATCCGTTATTAGGTCATCATCTCCTTCTTGTACCTCTTGTAATCCAAGCTTCGCTCCCATCATGGAGAGCCATTTCTCTTGGTATATCTCAGGGAACCGCTGTAAGACAGACTCTCCTTGTTTAATCGCTAACTCCTGATCTGAATTGATCACAGACAAGAGGGCTTCCGTCAGCCGAGCAAGATTCCAATGCGTAACCTGTGCTTGGTTCCCAAAGGCATAACGCCCATTTTGATCAATGGAGCTAAAGACCTTTCGCGGATCATACCGATCAATAAAGGCACAAGGCCCAAAGTCGATCGCCTCCCCTGAGAGCGTGACGTTATCTGTATTGAGCACGCCGTGTACAAACCCCACCCGCATCCAGTGTACCACGAGATTAATCTGTCGTTCCATAACAACCTCCAAGAGGGCCACCGCCTTATTCTCCGCTCCTGTTAGGGCAGGGTAATGACGATCAACTGTATAATCAACCAATGCTTCGAGAGGCTTCGTGTTCTGAGGATCAGCAGCGTATTCAAAGGTTCCCACTCTGATATGAGAGCTAGCTACTCGTGTCAAAACCGCACCTTGTAACGCGTGCTCACGCATCACTGGTTGCCCAGTTTTAACAACCGCTAGTGAACGCGTCGCGGGAATCCCAAGGGCATGGAGAGCCTCCGAAATAATATATTCCCTTAACATCGGGCCAAGGGCTGCCCTTCCGTCTCCTCTACGTGAATAAGGCGTGCGCCCCGCCCCTTTATATTGAAGGTCATATCTCACGCCCTCAGATGTCACATGTTCCCCCATCATGTGTGCACGCCCGTCTCCTAGCATGGTAAAGTGCCCAAACTGATGCCCCGCATAGGCTTGAGAAAAGGGCGAGGCTCCATCTGGCAACACATTGCCCGCAAACAACTGCGCCAATTGCTCGTCTGTCGCTGATTCGAAGTCTAATCCCATCTCTTGTGACAAGGCACCGTTTCTTACTACCACTTCAGGTGAAGCGACCTTCACGGGCGCGTTCATCGTATAAAACGGCTCAGGCAATTGCGTATAAGTCGTATCAAAGTTAAATCCATAGTCGCTCATTACTCCATAACTCCTGTCACAACTCCCCAAAAGAGCTAAGGAAATTTTCATAAATCTCCCCTATTTGATAAAAAGACCGTCTCTAGCAAATAAGGTTCTCGTAATTCATCCCATTCTCGGGTTTATCTGCCGTCCTCAAATATTATATGAAGAACTTTTCAGACCTTGGCCTATCCGATGCGCTTGTCAGTGCAGTCACTAACAAAGGATATACAACGCCCTCCCCAATCCAAGAGCAAGCCATTCCAGCCATTCTTAAAGGAAGAGACATTTTAGCAGCAGCCCAGACGGGAACAGGCAAAACCGCAGGCTTTACCCTCCCTATGATTCAGCTTCTCAGCGACCGTAAAGGGTCTAATAATTCTCCTAAGCGTCCCATCAAAGCTCTCATCCTCACGCCTACCAGAGAACTAGCTGCACAAATCTTAGACAACGTCGTCAAATACGCCGAAAACACTAACCTCGAAAGTCATGTAGTCTTTGGAGGGGTCAAGATCAACGGTCAAATCAACCGTCTCAAACAAGGAGTAGATATTTTAGTCGCCACTCCTGGTCGTCTTCTAGACTTATGCTCTCAGAAGGCATGTCGTTTGGATCAAATTGATATGCTCGTCCTCGACGAAGCAGATCGTATGCTAGATATGGGGTTCATCCATGACATTCGTAAGCTCATGAAGCTTATGCCCAAAAAGCGCCAAACCCTTCTCTTCTCAGCAACGTTCTCTAAGGAAATCAAGGCTCTCACAAATGACTTTCTTAAAGATCCCATCAAGATCGAGATCACGCCTGAAAACACGAC
>CAYUKP010000010.1:0-21928 GCA_964445335.1 uncultured Verrucomicrobiales bacterium | reverse complement strand
AAATTGGTGTCTATTTTAACGCTTCTTCTCACTCTGGTGAAATATGCGGGTTAAAAAGCTGTTTTTCAAAAGGTTCGGCTGGTTTAGATGATTTTTTGGGCATAAAAGGGTGAAATTAGAAAGGTGATTCAATCACTTATAGGCATAAAGACTATGAACCAGAGTTAAAAAGTCAAAGATGCGTAAAATAAAAAAGAAAGAGCACGCCTTGGCTTTATGTGACGTGGTAATCAATACAAACCCATCTCTCCAGTGAGTTTTAGGTCAGAGTATTGAATAAATAACCCTTTCTTCTGACCTTTACCAAAAAGCCCCCTTACCTGATAAAAAAGTAAGAGGGCTTCAAATAACAAACTTCAAGAGATCGCAAACCTTAGAGAAGGCCAGCCATCACTTTCAAGATATCTTGCTCTTGGTAAATCTCTTGCACAGTAGAAGTGTAGAGCTCAACAAACCTTTCATTGCTTGCGAGATCCGCAAACACTTCATCTAGCTTCACAAATGCTGTAGAATCAGTAGCTGTTGATTGCGCCGCTGCCTGCAATGTGTCCTTGAGTTGGTCAATGATGTTAATTTCATTCCCTTTCTCATCTACGCCTTTGTCAGAATAGTAACACCACGCTGCTAAAACAAAGGTCGCAAATTTAATGCTACCACCTTTCTCAAGGTTTTCACGAAGAGTTGGAATGAGAAACGTTGGACACTTGGCAGAAGACTCGGAACAAATACGCGCTGTGCTATCCTTAATATTAGGGTTAGCGAAACGCTCAATAACAGTTGCCTTATAGTCTTCAATGTCAATTCCCTCAACAGGGCTCAGAATTTGAGTTGCTTCTTGATCTAAGAATTGACGTAGAAACGCCTTAACCGTGGCGTTCTCCATACATTCGTTAATCGTCTCAAATCCATGAACAGCACCAGGAATACCAATAACCGTATGACCTGCATTGAGCAATCTGATCTTCATTTCCTCATAGACAGTCACATCCTCTACGAACTGAACTCCTACCTTTTCTAGTTCAGGTCTTCCATTGCAGAATTTGTCTTCAACAATCCACTGAATGAAAGGCTCGCAAACCACTGGCGCAGAGTCTTCAATCTGGTAAGTCTCCTTGATGTAATCTCTGCTTTCTTGAGAAGTCACAGGGGTAATACGGTCAACCATTGTGTTCGGAAAGGTCACTTCCTTCTCGATCCAAGCACCCAATTCAGGGTCTTGCTTCTTAGCAAATGCGAGAACCATTTTTTTGGCAATATCTCCATTGTGCTGAATATTATCACAAGAAAGAACACTAAAGGGCGCAATGCCGCTTTCCTTACGGATTCTTAATGCTTGGGTAATGTATCCAAAGACTGTTCTAGGTGCGGTTGGATTAGCCAATTCATGCTGAATGTCAGCATTTTCAAAATCAAACTCTCCCGTGCTCGGGTGAAAGTTGTATCCCCCTTCTGTAATGGTCAGTGAAACAATCTTAATGTCTGCACTAGCCATTTTTTCGATTACTGCATCAGGAGTATCAACCGCAAGAAGTTGATCCGTGATGGAGCCAATCACCTCGCTTTTTTCAGACCCATCAGGAGACTGAACCATAAGCGTATAGAGTCCGTCTTGGGCGCTCAGACACTCATAGATTTTACGATCCCATTCCCTGAGACCAACACCACAAATCCCCCAACCTGATGCACCTTCTTGACCAATAAATTGATTAACGAAGTGTGCTTGGTGAGAGCGGTGAAACCCACCGACTCCAATGTGAACAATCCCTTCTGTAATATTTGCTCTGTCATATTCAGGACATGTTAATCTGTCTGATAACGCAGAAAGATTTTGTTGATTTAATTTGAGTAAATCCATTATATATTAAAGATGTTGTAATTTAAGCATTTTGGCTTCTATTGAACGCCCAGTATGCCGTGACAAAGTAGATTATTGTACAAATAATGCCTATATTGTAAAAAACCTCTCTGTTAGCAATGTAAACTTCTTCTGTTGGGCTATAACATAAAACTTTTACCGCCAATACCGAAGTAATAATAAGGGAAACCATTGAAATCGCTTTCAAAGCCTTTGTCATAAAGCTCACGTCCGCAACACTTTCTCTTTCTTGAGATGCTAAAATTGCTTGATAGTTTGCAACTCTCGTTTGGAACTCCTGCTCCGCTTTTTCCTCTTCAGGATAAGACTGCTTCGCCCCCGCCTTGCCTGCAAGAACGGTGTAAACTACCACGGTGAAAGCCCAAGTTGGGATAAAGAGATAGAAGAACGACATAACGTCTAAAAAGTTGAGACCAAACCCGAAAACTAAACCTAAGACCCATGAAAGAATGGCTGGCTTACTGTTCGCATAGTTTTGATACTTCGCCCAATATCTGGTGTAACCAATTTTAGGGAACACTTGGTGCTCAGCAAAGACGATGCCTCCTACAGGTACTACAAGAAGACCAGCATACGTCAGAAGAGGTAAGATTTGTGAGAAAACAAACGGGAAACAAGCAACGATCACCATTACGATACCAACCACAAGAGTTGTCTTCTGTCTTGACGTTTTACTGAAGACAGCTTGCGCAGCTAAGCCCGCACGGTAGAGGTTGGTAATAGCCGTTGTCCAACCTGCGACAATTACGATTACAAAACCAGACCACCCAAGAGCCTTGAATGCCACATCACCTGGATCAAGCTTATCAATCGTTGTCCCTAAGAGAATAGCAGCACCTGCCCCCATAATCCCTGCAGACATCCATGCAAAATAGTGCCCGAAAAGCATACCGGTCGAACTTGCAAGCCCGTCTGTCGTCTTTCTCGCGAAGCGGAAGAGAGCCATATCAATCAATCCGAAGTGGGTAATCGTGTTAGCTGCCCATCCAAATCCAATCACCTCAATAAGGCCAATACCTGGTGAACCATCACTCTTTACTCCTTTCCAGATAGCGGTATCCCCAATATTAATTAATTCCGCCCAGTCAGCCGGCAAAGGTGTTCCTAATACGTGAAGGGAAAGTGCAGGAAGAAGAACCATCGCACCTGTACCAAACATAACAAAAAGCCATGGCGCACAGATTCCTGAAAAGTCCGATACAGCCTTGAAGCCAAACATCGCAACAAATACCGCAACAATACCTACAACCATAACAATAAGAACAAACCAAGGGTTTGTAGGATACCAATCAAGCTGAGGAGGAATATTAAAGGCGAATCGAACGGCTGTCGCAGATACAGTAATCATCGCAGCAGATATTACGGTAAAAATCAAAACGTTAGCCCAGTTGTAGAGCTTAGACATTGAGTTACCAGCGATTTTATTAAGGTAAGTGTAAAGACTGAGCCTTGCCTGAATAGCAATAGGCACTGTAACCAAGGTCCAACTGAGAACAGCTAGAATATTACCAATAAGAAGACCAATAATAATATCCATTGTCTTCGCTCCTAAAGCTACAAAAGTAGCCCCAATAAGAAATTCAGTTGCGGCAACGTGTTCCGCAGCAAATAGTCCTGCAAAATGCTTGAACCCATGCGTTTTATGTTTAGCAACGGGTAGTTGCTCCTCATCCATCTGATGAAGGTCATTATAATCAGTTAAGTCACTCATAGAATATTAATGTGTTCTCTTTTAAATTAGAATATTTTAACTCCTATCATCTATCTGAAAGAAGATTGGGTAGTATATCTAATAGCCATTACTTACATATACTGCGGGAAAAAATTCCTAATATGTATGATTGCTACATTATAGAATAAAACCATCAAGATAAAACGAGTAGTAGCCCTAAGTTTTGTATTAATAACAAGGGTAGATTAAATTTTACGCAAAAAAATTCACACACCTCCCTTTCTGTAAGAAGGGTTTGTGAGTCATTTTATTACAATTGATGAGAAGGGTTTCTGTATTTTTGCCAATAAAATCCATCAGACACTCAAACATAAAAAATTTTCATTTAAGTCATGAATTATTTGATTGACTAGTTAACTAGCAATTTAAATTACATTTCCCGTCTCCATACTGTTGAATTTTTCATTTAGTTATTATTTAATTGAGCTTTACTAGACAATTTGCATAAGAGTTTAATAAAAAAAATATCCTTTTTTCTTTTCTATTAGAGGTTTCAATGTTTTTACTACTTCCACTATGTCACAGACACCATTGCCCTTGACACCCGTAGTGAAATCATATTTGGCAGGCAACCCAGTTGATAATGTCCTTTTTGACTTATCCTCGCACAATATCACAAACGAGGTGGTATTTAGGAATTTGGCTCCTTCAGAGTTAATCACAGAAGCTATCAAGTATGAGGATGGCTCTACAATCGCTGACTCCGGAGCTCTCATTGCATATTCTGGAGGTAAAACAGGGCGTTCACCTTTTGATAAAAGAGTTGTGAAGAATGAAGATTCTGAAAACAACATCTGGTGGGGGAAGGTAAATGTTCCTGTAGAAGAAGATATTTTTAGCATTAACCGCGAGCGATCAGTTGATTACCTAAACATCTGTGACCGTCTATATGTTGTTGATGCATTTGCAGGATGGGACCCTAACTATCGACTAAAAATTAGGGTGATTTGTTCGCGACCTTACCACGCATTATTTATGTGGAATATGCTCATTCGTCCAACAGATGAAGAGTTGGAAAACTTTGGAGAGCCTGACTTTACAATTTACAATGCAGGAAAGTTTCCTGCAAACAAGCGAACCACAGGACATACCTCTAAAACTACTATTTCCTTAAACCTTGAGCAGAGAGAAATGGTAATTCTTGGGACAGAATACGCAGGTGAGATGAAGAAGGGAATCTTCACTGTGATGAATTATTTGATGCCTAAGGCAAATCACCTCTCCATGCACTGCTCTGCAACAGCAGATCGCACCAACAATTCATCATCCTTACTCTTTGGGCTTTCAGGTACAGGTAAGACCACCCTTTCGGCAGATCCGAAGCGTTTACTCGTCGGAGATGATGAACATGTTTGGACGGATTCAGGAGTCTTTAACATTGAAGGTGGCTGTTACGCTAAGGCCGTAAATCTGACCAAAGAGTCTGAGCCTGATATCTTTAACGCTCTGAAGTTTGGCGCGGTTCTCGAGAACGTCGTTTATGATAAAGATCACCATGTAGACTTTACGAACACTACTATTACGGAGAACACTAGAGGAGCGTATCCATTAGATTTCATTGAAAACGCTAAGATCCCAGCAATAGCAGATCACCCTACAGACATCATTTTCCTCACTTGTGATGCATTTGGCGTTCTTCCTCCTGTATCGAAGCTCACAACAGAGCAGGCCATGTATCACTTTATCTCTGGCTACACCGCTAAGATTCCTGGTACTGAACAAGGTATTGCAGAGCCAATCGCTACCTTCTCGGCATGCTTTGGCGCTCCATTCTTAATGTGGCACCCTGCTAAGTATGCGGAATTACTCGCAGAAAAAATGAAAGATCACTCTGTGAATGTCTGGCTCGTCAATACAGGCTGGTGTGGCGGAAGCTACGGCACCGGTTCACGAATCAGCTTAAAGTATTCGCGTGCTATAATTGATGCGATTCATACAGGAGTTCTGAAAGATGCTCCTACAAAACAAGATGAGATCTTTGGGTTAAACATTGTTCAAGAATGTCCAGAAGTCCCAGCAGACGTCTTAAATCCAGTAGACCTTTGGGAAGATAAAGCGAGCTACGAGCAAACAGCTCAAAAACTTGTGTCACTCTTCCAAGAAAACTTCAAAACCTACGCTGACGGAGTAGATTCTACAATCGCAGAGAAGGGGAAAATGGGAGTATAAAAGACTCCTCAGAAGAATAAACTTCTTATAAAAAAATATGTTCTAATCCGTTTTTGCCTTTATAGTCAGCAGACATGAAAATTCTTGTTGTTGGCAAAGGCGGGCGTGAACACGCTTTATTAAAAACCTTACAAGCCTCTCCTAGAGAGGTTGATCTCTACAGTTTTCCAGGCAGTGATGCGATATTTGAAATCGCAAACCCTACAACTGCAACAGATCTTTCATCATTAATTGAATGGATGGTTCAGGAAAATGTTGAACTCTGTGTTGCTGGTGAAGAAAGCTATCTTGTGAAAGACGAAGGCTTGGCAAACTTATGCAAGAGTCATAATATTCCTTGCTGGGGACCTAATAAGCTCGCGGCTCAATTAGAGGCATCAAAAAACTTCGCAAAAGAATTTATGTTCAGGCATGACATCCCTACTGGGAATTCTCAATTAGTGCATTCCTTTGAACAAGGTGTTACCGCAATTAATGGGAAATACCCTACCGTTCTAAAGTTTGATGGATTGGCCGCTGGAAAAGGCGTTGCCGTCTGCCCTGATGCTGAAAGTGCTCATGCGTTTTTAGATGAAGTCTTTAATGAAAGACGTTTTGGACCTGGAGATTTATTAGTCGAAGAGTTTTTAGAAGGGCCTGAAGTATCGATTTTTGCTGCTGTTAGTGGTTCTGAATTCTTTGTATTCACCCCTGCTCGCGATTACAAAAGAGCCTTAGAAAATGACCTCGGGCCAAATACTGGTGGGATGGGAGCTGTTGCCAGCCGTCAAATTCTTTCGGCTGACCTTATGGCTGAAATTGAAGAAAAGATTGTCACCCCAACGGTTGAAGGAATGGTCAAAGACTCCTTTGACTACAAAGGATTTCTTTATTTCGGATTAATGCTCACAAAAGACGGACCAAAGATTATTGAATACAATTGTAGATTTGGAGACCCTGAATGTCAGGCAGTGATGCCATTAATCACAGGTGACTTTGCTCAATTCTGCCTCAATGGAGCCCAAGGCAACTTAACTCCTGAGCTCTTAGAGTTTAGTAATGACTGGAGTGTCTGTGTCATCCTAGCCTCTCACGGATATCCTGTAAGCTCTCGCTCGGGAGATGTAATCTTTGGGCTAGAGAACTTATCTGATGAAGCACAGCTATTCCACGCAGGAACGAAACGTACCCCTGGTGGGGAGTGGGCAACGAATGGTGGACGTGTCTTAGCTGTTGTTTCTCAGGGTAATAACAGATCTGAAGCCGTACAAAAGGCTCATAAAGAAGCTGATAAAGTGACATTTGACGGAGCTCAACGTCGTAAAGACATTGGGATCTTTAATTTTTAGTCCGCCCCCCCGCTTTCCTTTATATGGTTTCACTCAACCAAAGGAGAGCTAATCTAAAAGTTGTTCATTGAGCTTGCGCTGAAGAGTCCTTCTACTAATACCCAGTAGCTCAGCAGCCTTGCTTTTATTTTGGCTTGTATACTCAAGAGCCGCTATAATGGTTTCGCGCTCGATTTTCTTTAAATCAAATTGCGTCCTTAAACTTGGTGACACAACACTTTTAGCTTCCAGATTAAGCTTCCGCTGAAAGAGCTCCTCAGGCAGGTCGTCCACGGTAATTTCAGAAGTGGTTGACATAATGGCAGCGCTTTCCAATACAGCGGAAAGCTGCCTAATATTACCTGGCCATTCTTGAGCTTGAATCTGAGCAAGAGCATTCGGACTCAGTCGTTTCTCTTCTAGCTTGTTTTCCTCAACAACCCTTTCCAACAAGACTTGAATCAGAAGCGGAATATCTGACGCTCTCTCTCTTAAAGGTGGTGGAGTGATTTTGACAACATTTAGCCTAAAGTAAAGATCTTCGCGAAACTCCTCAGCCTCTACAAGCCTCGCTAACGACTTGTTGGTCGCAGCCACAACCCTTGTATCCACTTGAATACTTTTATTCGATCCAATTCTTTGAATGGTCTTTTCAGACAAAACACGCAATAGCTTGATTTGAATAGAACTATCAATTTCTCCAATTTCATCTAGAAAGAGAGTCCCCCCTGAAGCCTCTTCAAACCGTCCAACGCGTTGTGTCTTAGCATCTGTAAAAGCACCTTTTTCGTGCCCAAACAGCTCAGACTCCAAAAGTTGACTAGGCAACGCAGCACAATTAACAATCACTATCTTTTTGCGCCCTGAAAGGCTATGAATAGCATGTGCTATGAGCTCTTTACCAGTTCCGGACTCTCCTTCTATAAGCACAGTGGCCTTGGTCGGAGCTACTTGACTAATAATTTTTTTGAGAGTGAGGACAGGTTGCGAATGCCCGACAATACGATCCAATTCATTAGAGTGAACTGAAGGTGGTATTGTCTGTAAAGTGGTGACTTCTGAGGGAGTAACTGGAGGTTGATTTTTAGACTTTAGGTGTTGAAGAGCCTTTAGCAAAATGAGCTCTACATCATCTAAGTCTAAAGGCTTCGTAACAAAGTGAAAAGCGCCAGCCTTAACCGCAGCAAAAGCCGTTTCAACAGAGCCATAAGCTGTCATAACAACCGTGACTAGACTTGTATGGCTATACTCTCTAACGAGCTGAAGACCGTCTTCAGCACCTAACCTGAGATCGGTCAGCATAACATCTATAGCTGTTGAATCTAAAATAGACTTTGCTTCAGCAATCCCAGCAGCAACATAGATATCAAACCGATCCTCAAGGGCTTCTTTTAAGCCTTCCCGTGTCGACTCTTCGTCTTCAACAATGAGTAATATCGGCTGAACCATTGTTTTTTGAACTACAAATGACTAATTTATAATTTATAAAAAGAAAGGGTGCCTTTAAAGTGCTTACCTGAGAATTGGATCTGATATAATAGGCTCCTCTGGCTCAAGAGACTCTGGTTCACTCTCATCAACAATTGGAGGTAATGTGTTCTCCCATACATGTAAAATCTCTGGTGAGGAAAGCCCGCCAATTTCACTTAACAACTTCTGACACTCCTGCCGAATATCTGCATAATCAGGCGCACGGTGTGGTTTTTTACGACTACCTGGGAAAACAACGTAAGTCACAGAGAGATCACTGACCGCCCGGTAATATGGGCTAGCCTTAGGGTTAAGCTGTCTAGCGATACGTAACGACGCCTCTCCCATTTTGTAGGTTGGTCCAGCATCCCCAACAATTGCGGGATAGGCTTTATCTTTATAGAAAACCACTGCATAGTCTCCCACATTAGGTGAATACTTATCTTTGGCGACAATAATAGGAACCGGCAACACAATAAAAGGATCATGCTCTGCAATCAAAAACGACCGTTTCTTCATTTCTGAGATGCCTGTTTGAAGCATCTTCTTACGACTTCTCAACCATTTGGCACGCTCGGATGAAGTAGATGGGTCATTTAGCTCTGCATTGGCATTACCGATACGCTGCTGAAAACCTGCGATCATAGGGTTTGGGTGAGATGTTTGCTTAGCCCAACTGTAACTCGTCGTAGGTTGGTAATGTGTAGAAGTTGTCACCTCCTCAGGCATAACAGGCATTCTATCGCCATCTGAACCATCAGTTACAACGTCCATATCTGACTGAACTAAAAGCGCTCGGCGATTAGATTCTGGATGCTTTAGATTCAAAATTGTTTTGCAATCATAATAGTTATGCTTCGTCAAAAGCTTTAATAGGTGATGAGCGTTATCTACTGTGCGTTGCTTTTTTAACTTATAAAGCTTCTGCCAGTAAGAATTTACAGATGCGCTTTCGAGTAATATTGGCAAGTCTGGTAATTGTTTACTTAAAGCCTCCGAAGTGTGACAGACATCATCCAACTGAAGCGCGGGTTTTGGCTCGTGAATGGTAAGATTATAAAACGCCTTATAACTGTCTGAGGTCAAACGTTCCTTAGAAGCTATGTCTCCAGGCAGAAAGTCTACTGATGATTCAAAGTCAAATTCCTTAGATAGAGTACGAATCGCCGTAATTTTCTCTCCTGCAGGTTTAGTGGGTGACACCTGAATCTTTGAAATGAGTTCTTCCTCTACTTCTATTGGAGCAATTGATTGCGTAAGAGGTTCTTGTTCTATCGTTTCCTCTAAAGGCTGGGTCTTTATTTCTATAGCAGAAGGGTTATCCGCAGAAGACACCTTAAGCTTACCAATCTTTATACTCAACATAATCATTGCACAGCAAAAGACTATGGAAAGGATAACCCCAATAATGAATGCTCCAGCGGGGCTTGATGTATTAATTTTCTTTAGGGAATTGTAATTCATACAGACTCTTGTGGTAGGCGTCTCAGACGTTGAGAATTAATGTATCTCAGTAAACAAATAGGAGCGATTGTAATAAAAGTCGCTAAGAGGGCGACTGGTAGTCCAGGATAGAGTCGGGCTTTCTTGGCTTGAAGCGCATAGAGAGATTCTCTGACCACAGACTCTTTCGAAACTTTAAGCTTCTCAAAGTGTTTATCGTTGAAGCCTACACCTTTCCTAGCAGCTACAGCTCCAAATTCCGTACTAATAGGGCCAGGACAAACAGTTAAAACTGGAATATTGTCCTCTGCAAGCTCCTCTCTTATAGCTTCGCTGAAGCTTGTCACATATGCCTTCGTCGCAGCATATACCGCAAAGTCAGGCAGAGGAAGTAGACTCGCAATAGAGCTAACATTTATAATCGCTCCGCATTTCTGAGCCTGCATATGGGGGGCAAGCAAATATGTTAAATGTGTCAGAGCCACCATATTAACCTCAAGCATGCTCTTCACACGATCCCATTGAGACGCCATAAATTCACCATAATCGCCCAGACCTGCGTTATTCACAAGGAGCGTAGGATAAATGTTATGACTCTGAAGGTAATCAAAAAGCCTAACTCTTTCTCCTTCGATGGACAAATCTGTCGCATGAATAATAACCGAAAGGTTAGGAAACTCTGTAGTTAATTTCGAATGAAGCGCAAGAAGCCGATCCTGCCGTCTAGCAACGAGAACCAACTGTTCACATAAGGGAGCTAACTGAATGGCGTACTCTTCTCCGATTCCTGATGATGCTCCTGTGATCAGAGCGCATTTATATGGAGAACAGGTATTATCAGTAGTCGTGGCAGAAACGTCTTGAGCATTCATTGTTACGACAGGCTTACTTGGGTTGAGCTTGTTGTTGAATTGTATTAGCGTCTACAACACGTAAAGGAATACGCGTCATAAGTTCACTATTAATAGAAATATCTACGAAGTAGACACCTTCTTTCTCAAACTTGAGCCCTTGAAGGTTTAAGACAAGATTTCTCGAAAGAAAGGAAATTTTCTCTGGAAGGTCTACCGGAAAATCAGCCTTTAGAGGCATTTTAGGATCAATCTTATTACCATCCTCGTCGATAAAGTTGATTTCCATCTTGTGGTTTCCTACATCTTCAGGCGTGACGCATATACGAAGAGCCAAGCAACAATGAGGATGTATAATAGGGAAACTGCGCGTCGCAAGAGTCTCAAAGGTGCCTGAGATAATCATTTTACCATTGTAGTCTGCGGCATGGTCACATAGGGTTGCGATTTGTATATCCATAATTAGTGTAAATATATAAGTGTGTAATAATCTATTAAGGAAGCGGTTAATTCAGCTTTTCGTCGACAACAATGGCTTTCAAAGCCTTTGATGACTGAGCCTTTGGAATAAGCTCTTTGATTTGAGCTTCAGGATCCGTCTTCATATACTTAACAAGGTCTCCAGAAATAGAAGACAGGAACGATCTAATAATCGGAGCCGCTTTTTTACCTCCAGAAACAGCCTCTCCCTTACTTCCTTCGTAAAGCACCGTGTAAGCAAAACGAGGATTCTTATAAGGGAAAAACCCAGCAAACCATGCCAACTCTTTTCCTTGTACCCACTGAGCCGTTCCTGTTTTACCAACCATTGTCGTAAAGCCAACACTACCTTTCTTACCCGTTCCATAACTCGCATGGATTACCTGATACATTCCTTTTGCGACATTGTTAATTGCTTCAGGCGTAAAGGTAAGATTGTTACGAACTTCATATGGAGTCGTATCAATAACACTACCATTATATTTCTGCTGTTGCTTTACAAGACGCAACCTCGGAAGAACCTTACCATTGGCCAACCCTGCCATCCCTTGAGCCACTTGAAGTGGTGAAGCTGCCATAGAACCCTGTCCAATTGAGAGGTTAGCGGTATCTCCATCTACAATCGGCCTACCATAAGTTTTCATCATATACTCATTTGTAGGGATAAGACCTGAAGTCTCGTTAAAGAGAGGAAGCCCTGTCTTACTTCCAAATCCTAACTGACGAGCAGAGGAGAGAAACGACTCAGACCCAGCCTTTAGACCCACTTGGTAAAAGTAACAGTTATTAGAGCGCGCAAGAGCCTTTCTCACATTAATATATCCATCAGGAGAGCGTGAGTGGTTATGAAACTTCTTATTTCCAATTTTAATATAAGCAGGGCAATTAATAGTTGTTCCTGGATACACGACTTTATTGGTTAACACAGAAGCCGCCACGACAGCCTTAAACGTAGAAGCTGGTGGGTAACGAGCCTGAAATGCACGAGCAAACATGGGCGCTGCTTTATTATCCCTTAACTTACTATAGGCTTCTTCTGAAATTCTAGGAATCCATACGTTCAGGTCATAATACGGGTAAGACGCCAGAGTAAGAACCTCACCAGTCTTGACATCTAATAAAACCAAGGCTCCCTTACGGCAATATCTAGAGAGTGTTGCTTCTGCTCGGGATTGCCATTTTGCATTCAAAGTTAAGACAAGAGAGTTCCCAACCTCTGGCTTCGAAATGTATTCATCGACCATTCGCGAACCATCCGAATCAGTGATAATTTTACGTTGCCCCACCTTCCCACTAAGGGTTTCGTCATAAATTTTCTCCAACCCTTCTGCACCATAGGTCTCTTCCCAAAGAGAATCTCCATGATTTATTGGACCAGTCTCTAACTTCCCTTTAGATCGCACATACCCAATAATGTGACATGCAGATTTAGATCTAGGGTAATTTCTCATATAAAACGGATGAAATATTAACCCTGAGAGAAGTTTTTTCTTAAGGCGAGAAACAGACTTACTTTCAAACACTACTGACAATTGAAGTGGGAGCCATCTACGATTATTGTAGTGCGATAAAATTTCTTCATCAGACAATTTCCATTCCCGATCTGCTAACTTTTCGGCTTGCGCAATGCGTTTACGGGTCCACGCCAGAAGCTCCTCGTCTTTAGGATTATCAAACTCAGGATATTGAATAGCCAGATGGTATACCACTCGATTGTTTGCATAAACGGAGCCATTCCGGTCCATGATCAATCCTCTAGGTGCAGGAATAGAGAGTGTCATAGTACGAGCGTCCTTACGTGTTCCAATTGTCGCATCTGTCACATTACGAACAGTCTCAGACGGCTTCTTAATTGTAGGATCTGAAATGACCGGTTGCTCCTCAGTGATGGAAGGTTCCTGCTCAGCTAACGCGCATGGGCTGAGTATCAAAATCAAGAAGATGAAAAATTTTCGAATGATCATACAATAGAAGTCAATTACAAGAGTGTCTAGTAAAACGAACAGTAAGATGAAGGAAATGAAAAGAGTAAAACAAGGCTGAATGAGATAAAATCACTTTTTATGTCAGCCATCAGAATACTTTTGAAATCAATAATCCCTAAAAAAGAAAAAAACCTCTAATTTTTCATTAGAGGCTTGGTTATAAATTTATAAAATCACATTATGCAATAGTCTTCACTTGAGCAATGATACGCTTCTTATTTGGCAATTGCTCGTTTTCAATATGTGGAGAATAAATTGCAGGCGCATCAATGGTACAGACTCTCTTAATAGGAGCGTCTAAATAATCAAACGCATACTCCTGAATCAAAGTAATGATTTGAGACGACACACCACAGAAAGGCTTAGATTCATCAACGATAACTGCCTTGTTTGTCTTTTTCACCGACTCAATAATTGTATCTTGATCCAACGGACGAATAGAGCGCAAATTAATAACCTCAGCGTCAATGCCATGATTCGCAGCAAGTTCCTCAGCGGCTTGCAGAGAAGGAACTACAGAGCCACCATGTGCAATAATCGTCAGATCCTTACCTTCACGCTCAATTTTAGCTTTTCCAAGAGGAATTGTGAAATCTTCATCCTCAGGAACAGGCCCCTTCATACCGTAAAGGATAGTCGATTCCATGACGTATACTGGGTCATTATCTCTAATAGCCGTCTTAATAAGACCTTTAGCGTCTTCTGGTGTAGCAGGAGAAACGACTTTAAGACCCGGCATACTCGCAAAGATTGCCTCTGGAACATGTGAATGCGTCGCCCCCACATTTGTACCTCCGTTAGCCGGCCCTCTCACTACAATAGGGCAACTAATCTGCCCACCTGACATATAACGCACATTAGCGGCATTATTGACGAGCTGATCAAAAGCTACGGAGTGGAACGACCAAAACATAAGCTCCATCACTGGTCTCACGCCTAACATTGCAGCTCCAACACCCATCCCAATAAAGGCGGCTTCTGAAATAGGAGTATCAAAGATCCTCTTATCTCCCCACTTCTCCCATAAACCTTGAGTTACTTTATAAGCTCCATTATATTGTGCAACTTCTTCACCAAAGATAACAACTTTTTCATCTCTAGCCAACTCCTCGTCCATCCCTTCACGTAAGGCTTCTCTATACGTTAATTCTTTCATGCTAATTTTTATAATGTTATTAAGGTGGGTTTAGTCGTTGAAGAAGTAGCGTCCGATTTTGCTAGCTTCTGTATTATTATCTACTTCCCAATAAATATCTTGTGAGATATTTTCAATTGTAGGAGCTGGCGACGCGTTAGCAAACTTCACAGCTTCTTTCGCTTCTCTCGTAGCCTCCTTCTCAATTGCTTTTGCCGCATCTTCATTCAAAATACCCTCCTCTATGAGGCGGTCTTTCCAAAGGTTGATGGGATCATGCTCTTTTTGATACTGTTCAATCTCTGATGCCTCACGGTATTTCTTATGATTGGCATCCGCTACAGAGTGACCATAATATCTATATGTATCAATTTCCAAAAGAGTTGGCTTACTCTCATTACGCGCACGCTCCATGGCGACATTGAGCTTCGCCCTAAGTTCATACATATTCTCACCATTGACGACATCCCACTCCATCGCATATCCTTCAGCTCTCTGAGCCAAAAACTCAGGTGCAGAACTCGAACGCTCCTGAGAAGTCCCCATGGAATAACCATTGTTCTCAATAATGTAGACTACAGGAATCTCCAAAAGAGAAGCCATATTGAGAGATTCATGGAAAGCTCCTTGGTTAATTGCTCCATCACCAAGGTAACACAAGCAACACCCTTTTTGTTCGAGATACTTCACTCCATATGCAAGCCCAAGGCCAAGTGGAGTCTGACCACCTACAATACCATGCCCACCCCAGTAATTCTTATCTGGTGCAAAGAAGTGCATCGAACCACCTTTCCCTTTGGAACACCCATCAACTTTACCAAAAAGCTCAGCCATACACTCATTCATACTCATGCCTACAGCTAATCCATGACCATGATCGCGATACGCTGTGATCATGTGATCGTGATCTCCCATTAAAGATGCCGAAGCAACGGCAATAGATTCTTGCCCGTTACAAAGGTGGAGAAAACCTCCAATATTAATGCCCTTCTGATACTCAGCAAGTGAAATGAGCTCAAAGCGACGAATGCGCATCATATCGCGATAAAACGCAATTTTCTGTTCGCTTGTCAGATTCTTATTTATTGGATCTTTATGAAAGTCCTTGCGTGTAGGTTTTTTAGCGGATTTGGCCATAATTTAAGGGATTAGACTAACCACAACTAGAATGATTAATCACAGTTTTTGCCAAATAAACTCGAAATTCAAAAGGGGGCAAGGAATTTATTCAAGATTCCTGCTTTAGACAAAAGGCCACGAATCAAGGAATTATATGAATAAAAGGGAATATTTTATCAATAAATTCCCGCTAAGACAATGAAATATACAAAATACAGAACTTTCTTTTGTTCTGAAAATGTTATTTTTTTATGGCAGAGAATCTTTGTTTCTGTTCATTATTTAAGATTTATGGATACACCTTATCGTATTTTATTTGTGTGCTTAGGTAATATCTGCCGTTCTCCTGCGGGAGAAAACGTCATGAACGCCCTATTAGCCCAGAACAACATTACCCATATCAAAGTCGACTCAGCTGGAACTGCGAACTACCACACTGGTAAAGGCCCTGACAAGAGGATGGCCACGGAACTCGCCAAGCGAGGCTTCCCCAATAACGGTCAAGCACGTCAATTTTCAAAAGAAGACTTTCACAAATTTGATCTCATTATTCCAATGGATCACTCAAATACTTTACAGATTCTCAGCCTCGCTGAATCGAATGAAGACAAACAGAAAGTAACCCCCTTTACATCATACTGCTCTCTATTTGATTATGACGAAGTTCCTGACCCTTATTATGGTGGAATCGACGGATTCTCTGAGGTTATCGAAATAATGGAAGATGGATGCAAAGGTATCCTAGAAAAAATAACTAACTAAATAAAAAATGGTGGAGTGTAGCGGATTCGAACCGCTGACCACTTGTCTGCCAGACAAGTGCTCTACCAACTGAGCTAACACCCCTCTTGAAGAGATTTATAAAACAAAAAAAAGAAAACGCAAGCCTTTCCTTAAATTTTTTGTTTAGCCGAATTCGTAAAAGTCATCATGTGAAGTTCCAAACAATGAAAACGAGTTTTTTAAGGATTTACGCTCTAATTCTTTAACTAAGACCCTTTTCTCTGCTCTCAAGGCACTCACAAGTGTATTCAATTGTTTATTCTCCTCTTCCAAAGTAAATATTTTCATTCTTAGATAATCTTTGGAATCTTCTTCAGCCAGATTAACACTCGCCTCGTTTTCAATTGCAGCTCGCAAGCCAACAGCTTTTTGAGTAGAGACATGATATTGAAACTGCTCCGAAGTGCTAGTGTTTTGGCAACTAACAACTTCAGGGATCCAAGGGTATGTTACTCGCAGTTCTTTTAATTGTGCAACAGTACAACGTATGAATCCAGCACCAGTATCAATAAGCACCTCATCTTCAAACGTCTCTGAAGTTTTCGCTGGCAATGTGACCTCTTTCTTATGAGTTACTGTATTATATTGAAAACATTCTCCCGAACTCAAATTTCTACATGAAACAATAGCTGGAATCCAGTCATATATATTTCTTAGACTTGATAACTCCGAGTCTCTACTCCTTAAGAACCCAGCCCCTGTATCAATTGTAATAATATTTCGTGAATTCATCTTCTAAAAACTTTAGTTAAGTTAACATAACTTTACAAACTGTTACACAAAAATATAATAATTTTCATTTTATGTATCAGTTTGAACAAATCATCATATATTTAACTTTATAACCTTTCTAGTAATATTGCTTTTTTACTCGTAAACTCCTGCTCTGTGAGAACGCCCTTGTCACGAAGTTCCGCGAGTTGCGTAATGCTTTGGATAATCTCTGGAGCCGCCGTCATCATAGGTTCTGAAGTCTGTTGGTTTGTTGACTGTATCACTCCATTAATGGAAATCACCGGAAGGTAAGAAAGCGTAATCTCTCCACAAGAAGTCTGAAACACAAGAGAGTTATTTCCTCCTTGTTGCTGAGACACTCCAGTAATCACATACTCTAACGTGTCATAAAGCCATGTTTCTCCATTTGTCTGAACCGCTAAGCGTTGCTTATCAGCAAAGTATGCATACTTGAGATTATTTTGTGCCCCAGAGCTATTAGGTAAACCGAGCTCTACTGGATACCATTGTGCAGATGGATCTGGCATGACCAAACTAGATGAACCTAATCCGCCCCCTTGTACGAAGGAGTTGCTTCCTTGTGATTGCGTTTGAAAACTGGTAGGAGCCTGCAAATCGCCCTGATTGGCAAGAATCCCGGACAACTCATAACACAATGCATCCACATTAGACTTAAGAGCGTTGTTAAACATGTCACCGATCATCAACATCCCTCCCTGCATCCACTGACCTGAACCACCTAGCTCTGGATGAGAAAACTGAGCCATTGTCCCGCCCCCATTCATAAGAGAAAAAAGTAAGTGCGTCACAGCATCTATACTGAATCCATATTTGTGTGAGATTTGACTTACGATCTGTTGACCATTAGGCGAGAGCTGTTGCATACAAGGCTCTATGTGGTAAAATCTGTGTTTTAGCAACCTTTGTTAAATTTTTCTTTTTGTATAAGCTGTAGTTTACTCTTTTGCTATCACCAACCTCACACTCTACTATCAGGTAAAGCATAACATGACATTCACGACTCTATTGTTTTCTTAATCGTCTGAATCTGATCACGTAGGTGGGCAGCTTTCTCAAAGTCTAATTTGTTCGCAGCCTCAATCATATCTTTCTCTAGTTCCATAAGAAGAGCCGTCTTATTATAGAGAGCCTCTTCCTCACCAACAATCCGTGAATCCATGCTTTTATTATCTTCTACAGCCTCATTATATTGTTGCAGAGATTGTTGTACTGGACGTACCACACTTTTAGGAGTGATCCCATGCAGTGTGTTGTGAGCTATTTGCTTCTCTCTCCGGTAATCTGTGACATCAATTAATCGTTGAATAGAGTCTGTGACGGTATCGCAAAACAAGTAACATTCCCCTTCAGAATGCCTAGCTGCTCGCCCCGCAGTTTGGATCAAGGACGTTTCATTTCTTAAAAACCCTTCCTTATCGGCATCCAAGATACAGACGAGTGAGACTTCTGGTAAATCCAATCCTTCTCTAAGAAGGTTAATCCCAACCAAAATATCAAACTCCGCTGCCCGCAAGGCTCGCAGAATTTCCACTCGCTCTACGGTATCAATATCCGCGTGCAAATAACGAACCTTAAGTCCCGTTTCCTTAAGATATTCCGTTAGGTCCTCAGCAGTCTTCTTTGTCAAGGTTGTCACCAATACCCTCTCTCTCCTTTCCACTCGTTGGCGGCAGAGTTCTATGGTCTCGTCAATCTGACCTTCGAGGGGGCGTAAAGTCAAGACAGGGTCTAATAAGCCTGTGGGTCGAATAATTTGCTCCACAATGAGAGAGCGCCCTCGCTTCTCAGGGTCAAAGGATTCAATAGGCTCGCTATTACCTGAGGAGCTTATATCCATTTTACGCACCATAAAGGGGTCGATCCCCTCTTCTCCTTTTTTAGCTATCGAGATAAACCCCTTCACATCGCTCCGAGAATTGACCAACTCAAAGGGGCCTGGAGTAGCAGAAACATAAACACTCTGTGGAACCTTTTCTACAAACTCTTCAAACTTAAGAGGTCTATTATCCATTGCACTAGGGAGCCTAAATCCATGCTCTACAAGCGTTGTCTTACGTGATTTATCCCCTTCATACATCCCCCTCACTTGCGGGAGAGTCGCATGCGATTCGTCAACAAGAAGCAAGAAATCATCTGGGAAGAAGTCAAGTAAGGTGTAGGGCGTCTCCCCTGGGCTTCTCCCTGTCAAGTGCCTCGAATAGTTTTCGACCCCTTGACAATACCCCACTTCTGCAAACATTTCTAGATCATACTCGGTACGCATTTTTAAACGTTGCGCCTCGACAAGCTTCTCATGACTTTCAAAGTAGGCAATACGATCTTCCATCTCCTTACGAATCGCTCTCATAGATTGTTGCAGCGTGCTTTTATTAGAGACAAACTGCTTGGCAGGAAAGAAAGTATAAGAATCAACTGAGGACTTACTCAGTCCAGATGGTAAGGAAACCTCAGAAATCCGATCGATCTCATCCCCAAAAAATTCAACCCTAATCGCAGTCTTGTCTAAATAGGCAGGATGAACATCAACACAGTCCCCCCTCACGCGAAACTTTCCACGCCCAAATTCAAAGTCATTTCGCTCAAACATCAGGTCTACTAACGCTTTCAGAAACTCGTCCCTCTCAATCTCTTGCCCCACGTAAATCGGCAACATGCTCCCGACGTAGTCCTCAGGGGAACCCAACCCATAAATGCAACTCACGGATGCTACCACTATGGTATCCTGTCGTGTGAGTAACGATCCCATTGTACTCAACCGTAAACGCTCAATTTCGTCATTCACCTTCGAATCCTTATCAATATAGGTGTCTGAACGAGGTATATACGCCTCCGGCTGATAGTAATCAAAGTATGAGACAAAATACTCTACCGCATTATTGGGGAAGAAGTTCTTAAATTCAGAATACAATTGCGCAGCCAAGGTCTTGTTATGACTCATTATTAAGGTAGGCTTACTGACTTCCTGAATGAGGTTAGCCATCGTGAAGGTCTTACCTGAGCCCGTCACCCCCATAAGCGTCTGGTGCCGATTTCCTACGTGCAATGATTTGGCTAGCTTCGCAATAGCCTGTTTCTGATCTCCAGCAGGTTTGTACTCCGTCTCTAATTGAAAGGGCATACCTTAATGTGCGCTACTCTTCCTTTGCGTAAAGAAGTTTTATCAATTCAGTTCTCAAATATTAGTCCCTAGAGTAGGCTTAAATAAGTCCCTCTAGCTCATAAACACGTTCACCATCCTCGTGATAACTTCTGGATCATACGAGGGAATAAGATAAGATGGATAGGATAAGTACTCCACCAATACAAACGTCCCATCAGACCTCGTGGACGAAAAGTCGCCGTTTGGGTCAATGATCCATCATTCACCTTAAACTCTAACCATGCCTCTCCAGGAATTTTCATCTCAGCGTAGAGGATCAGACGTCCAGAAGCCTTGTCCGCTAGAAGAACTCTCCAAAAGTCTAGGGCATCTCCCGTACGTAACTCTTGAGGATGCCTTCGCCCTCGGCGCACACCAATACCTCCTACTATACGATCAATGACCCCTCGTACCTTCCAAGCCCAGTTCATACTAGGCCAGCCCTTTGCCCCGCCTAAACTCCATACAGAGTTCAAAACAACCTCTTTAGTCTGAGACAATGCCCGTGTTCGTCTGTCTAACAGAACCCCATGCCCAGGCACATGTATAGACTGCAAAATCCTCTCATCAATCTGACCTGATGCGAGAGAATCAAACCAAACAGAAGGAACCCTATTCTGTGCGACTCTGGATAAGGCCATCTTAATAGCTGCCTGATAGGTTAAGAGTTCTTGTGAAATCAACTGCTGAATTTCATTCTCTTGGCAAACCGTCTCGATGTGGAGAGAATCGACTAAAGACTTTGCTAAAGGAAAACTAGTCGCAGTCATAAAATAGAGCCAATACGAAGAGAGCCTAGGACTCAAAAAGGGAACTGGGAGACAACGTCGATGTAACCCTCTGACCTCAGCATACCCCTGAAGCATTGACTGATACGTCAAGACCTCAGGACCTCCAATATCAAAGGATTTGTCATAACACCCTTGATGCCCTAGAACACCAAGCAAATAAAACATCACGTTGCGCACCGCTATCGGTTGACACCTCGTCGTCGTCCATTTGGGCGTAACCATCACTGGAAGCTTCTCAGTCAAGTCTCTAATAATCTCAAAAGACGCACTGCCCGAACCAACAATAATAGACGCTCGTAAAACCGTTAATTTAGACGTAGAGTCTGCCAGCAGGGTTGCAACCTCACTACGACTCTGCATATGCTCCGAGAGTTCAGAAAGTGCAACGTTCTCAGACGTTAAACCGCCAAGATAAATAATTTGTTGGCACGAAGATTGATCAACCCATTCGACAAAACGTTTGGCGCAAGCACTCTCCTTTGTCAAAAAGCCATTTCCCGCCCCCATAGAATGTAGAAAATAATACGCTGCATCAATTGGCGGAAGGTCTGGAAGAGCCTCCTCTTGTAACAGGTCTGCTTCTATATAACACAATAGCCCCTCCTCAACCCATTCCGTAAAATCTTCGACCGGAAACCTCTCTATACGCCTAACAAGTGCAACAACATTGTGCCCAGCATTAAGAAGCATGGGAAGAAGGCGTAAACCGATGTAACCATTAGCTCCCGTCAATAAAACTCTCATACATGAATATAACACATCTTAAGATGGTCGCTACCAGCCTTATAGCAGGTAAGAAATAATTTGTAAAAAATACCTCTCAAATTGAGAATAAAAGGTAACCTAAGAAGTCTCAACCTCATTAATTTGACAAATATAATAAATTCTAAAA